>JASEFR010000005.1:0-19989 GCA_030019025.1 bacterium | reverse complement strand
ACCCAACTTTTAAAATTTTCAAGGAAGTGGAAAATCGGATTAAGGAGCATGAGGGTAAAACCTTTAATTTGGGTGATATCCTGGAATTTTTAAAGGAACCGCCTTATGGTATTTATCCCAATATGGTTCACTACTCACTCTTAGGATTTGTTTTAAGGCCATACGTAAATAAACTATATGAATCAGGTACGGGGCGGAAGATAACCCCAATCTTAATGAAGGAAAAAATTAAAGAGGTTTTTAATTATTTAACAACTAATAGGGGAAAAGAGAAATTAGAGGTGAGATATGGAAGACAAGATGAGATCGAGCTTACTGAAATTTTAAAAGAAATCTTCAGGTTGGAGCAAGTTGAGAATTTAAATCAAGCTAAATGGGGTATAAGGGAATGGATAAGAAAGGTTAATCTTCCTATCTGGAGTTTAGAAGGTTTGCTGTCAGGAAATGTTCAGTTACTTAATGCTATAAGAGGAATTGACTATTTGAATAAAAGGGTTGATAAAGAAATTACTGAAGAGCTCATAAAGAAGATACTACCTTACTTTAAGAACTTCAAGACAGATTTAATGTTGTTGCTAGAAAGAGAAAAGGTGAGAGAAGGCTTTAAAAATTGGTTATTGAGTGAGAAAAATACTGTCAAAATTAATGAGAGCGAAGTAGATGAAGTGATTGAGTACCTGCATAAAAACATGCAAGAAGAAGTTGCTTTATGGGAGAAGGAAAAAGTACTTCTGAAGCTAAAAGATTGGGAGAGCGAAAAAACACGTGAAAGGTATAAGGTTGAATTTATAAATAAATTAAGCAGCTTATTTGACTTGCAAAGAGTAAATAGCATTCAAGAGTTGAAAGATTCGGTCAAAAATTATATAAATACAAATCTTAAATACCCGCTTTGGAGCATTAAGTATGTATTACGAGTTGAAGATATCATTGATTTTTTAGAGGAATTTGTCAGAAGTTATAAAGATCCATCTCAAGAGGAAATCGAAAAATTTCTTGAATTACTCCCGTCATTTGAAAATCTTTTACACAAAAATCTTAATTCAGAAACGGCAGAAAGGGGAATTCAAGAGTGGTTAAAGAGCAGAAATTCGATGTGTTCGATAAATGACATAAACAACTTCTTAGACTTTATAAGAGGAGATATTCAAAAAGAACCTTGCTTTTGGGAAGAAAAAGATTTGATTAAGTCTCTTAAAAAGTACAATTTCTTGAAACAGGTCGCAGAGATTTTCAATTTGGAAGAAAACTATTTAAAGTCAACGGATGATTTAAGAATTAAAGTAAAAAATCGAGTTGCTGAGATGCCTTATCCTTTTTGGGCTGTTGGGCTGGTAAGTGACGAAGAGATTAAAGAGGCAGTACACAAATTGTCGGAGTTTATAGTATCAGGTAAGGATGACCCAGTGTACTTTTTACAGGATTTGGAAAACCTTTATCAACTAATTGAAAGAAACAAAGACAGAATCAAGTCAATTTGGGAGTCTTCTCAGGTAGAAAAATTTTACAAATACTGGGTTAAAAAGATTCTCAATGTTAATGAGGACGTTTCAAGAATTTTGAACGCAATCAAGGCTAAGCTGAAGAATGAAGATTATTATTGGAGGAAGATAGAAGTGGAGAATCTTATTCTAAGAGAAAAGGAGATATTTCTATCTATATTAGGTAAAGAAATGAAAGAGCAGGTAGTGCAGAAGGTAAAAACTACTAATAAAGATTTGAGAGATATTTTGTTAAAACTCGTTGAGACTTACCCGCAAATAATTTCTAAGTTAGATGAACTTCTCTAAGTCATGATTTGGTTGAATGATTTTTTAAAGATGATAGAAAATGAAAAAGAAACAGCAAGTATAACTCTTAGAAGGTTTCCTGTAAGGTTTATCTTATTGGATAACTATAAAGATTTGAAGATTCTTCTGAGCCATTTTACATCTCAACTAGCTTTAAACGTGAAAAGACTTACCGAGCTCGAAAATTTTGAAAGTAACGAAGATGCTTGGATTACCACGCATGATATAATTAGTATGATCGCCGGTTTCGAACGCAACAAGGATTATATCATCCTTTCTTTGTCGGAATATTGCAGATTTCTCTCGGAGGATGAATTCTTTTCGCTACTAAGTACTCTTATGAGCATAGAGAATGCCGGGGACAATTTACGGAGGAGAATATACATACCCTTAGTAGGGATCAAAGGTAAGTTCGAGAAATTCTTTTTCGAAAAATTCCCGAGACGAAACGAGATAAAGCCTTTTTTTATTTTAGAAGGTGAAAGGGAAGCTTACAACTTGTACTTTTTAAACTTTTTAAAAGACATAGAGTTAGAAAATTCTTATATTGCAAGAACGTCAAGAGATTTTTTAAACATATGGGAGAAGGATTTACAAAATTTCAATAATATAGTTTGTTTTTCTGAAACCTTGAATTCACTCCGATCTTACGTATTGAGTGACGACACTTTTAATGTGCACATAATTAAAAACCATAAGGAACTTTTAAGTGCTCTGTTTAATATCAATGTGCCTGTTGAATACAGTGAAAACGATAAAAAGCATTGGGAAACTTTGAGCAGAATAGTAGAAAAGAAGAGAATTTCAAACTTTTACGAGTTGATTGAGGACCTTTTTAATGTAAGAAAGGTAAATATTGAGAATTTACTCTGTTTGTGGTTTAAAAGGGATGATTTTCATTGTTGGCTTCTAAAAAATTATGTGGTAAATAGAGAAGAGTTCAAAGAAACCTATGCCTCGAGGATTCTAACTTCACTGCAATCTACCGAAAAGGCCGAAATTATTAATAAATACTATACACTCATCTTTGAAGATAAAAAACCAAAGACTGAAATTCTGGAAGAAAGACGGTTGGCTCTCACAAATTTATTTAAGCAGGAGATTCAGTTGGATACAATTATTTCTGAGGTAGATGAGTTCTTGGAAGGGAAAAGCCAGCAACTTCAGCCGAAAGATTTTATGATATACCTGACAGGAACTACTCCCTACGAGAAATTGTGGATCATTGAGAATTACGAAATGATTGACAACCTGGAAGATGTATATCCCGATCTTCACTATTATCTTCGAAAAGATATAAAATTCAGAGATCTTAAGCCAGAGCAAAGTTGGATTTTAGAGTACTTTGATGAATATCGCATATCAAGATTGAGAAATCAACCTACTATAAGACTTTTAGAAATTTTGAACGAAAAAAATAGAGACGAAGATAGCTTTTTTAGTTGGTATTATTCGTTTACGAGGCTGAGCAACTACAAGATAGAAGAAGATGATGTGGTATGGATCGATGCCTTATCCTTAGAATTTATTCGGTTGGTAGGAGGATTGTTAGAAGAAAAGGGGTATAATGTAGAGGTGGATGTTGCTGTATCAAATCTTCCTTCTATAACCGAATTGAATCAGTTTGAGGGAATTGAGAGAATAGATGCTCTTGACAAGTTTTTACACGAACAGAAAGGTTCGAACAAATACCCAAAACTTATACAAGAAATAGAAATAATAAAGGGGATATTGAAAAATATTGTGTTGAAAGGCAAAAATAGATTCGTCATAGTATCTGATCACGGGTTTACAGCCTTTGCTAACAGGGAAACCCAAAAACAGAAGTTACCAGGATTCACTGTGAAAGAAAATGAGGTGAGATACGCTATTTTAGAAAAAGGGATGGATCTTATTGTGAAAGAAGATGTGATAGAACACGAAATTAATGATAGAGTGTATGTCATAGCCCTTAAACATACTTCATTTTGGTATCCGAGATCTCCTGAAACCCATGGCGGAGCGACTCCTGAGGAGGTATTGGTCCCTATCATTTATGCGACGAAGTTTGAATTAAAAGGCGAAAAAGTGCCTAAATGGCTATCTTACGAAATTACGTTATTAAACGAAGAAATTAACGTAAGGAGACCTATATTGAGTTTTACCGTGGCACCAGCTCCAAGCGCTGAAGTTGTAGTCAAGTATGCGAATCAGAGATTTAATGCAATGTATTCTGAAGAGGAAGGTTGCTATCAAATTAACTTAGGTGTTCTTAAACCCGGAGATTACGAATTAAGTTTTATAATTGGGGATTTTGTAGATAAACGTAGGGTCAGGATAAAGGGTGGAATTCAAGAAAGGGATTTACTGTCATGAAAGAGTTAAATCACTTGGATAAAAAAATTAAGGAAATTTTTCCAGAAGAGTCCCTACTTAAAATAAAAGAAAACTACAGTGTATTTGAGGGCAAAAACCTCCCGTCTTTCATAAAAGACTGGCTTGTTAAAAAGTTTTCATACGAAGATGGCAGAATAGATGTAGAAGAAATGAGAGATTACATAGATAAGCACATTCCGCAAAAGGAATCGGCGAAAAGACTTAAAGGAAGTTTAATGCACGACAGGACTCCTATTAAGATATTGGCCCGTGCATTGATTGAGCCGGACATCAAGAGAGGTATATTTAGATTCTCAATACCCGATCTTGGTATCAACTTTAATGAAGGAAAAGTACCTGAATACGTTGTTGAGAGGAATCCTGAATTAAAGGGTGGTGAAGTATGGGGTATCTTTGAACTCAAATACCAAGAGGAAGAGAAAGAGAATTTTATTGTTATTCAAGATTACCAACCTTTTAAACCGTACGAAATAGATCTTGAGTATTACAAAGAAGGAAGAAAAGAATTTGGCCTTGAAGAATGGGTAGATTTACTCGTAAGATCTATGGAATATAACCCTGATGGGTTCCACAGTCTTGAACAGAAGTTACTATTCGTATCGAGGCTCATCGTTTTTGTCGAACCAAGGGTTAATTTGATTGAGCTTGCCCCTAAAGGAACAGGAAAAACTTATATTTTTAACAACATTAGTAAATATGGATGGTGTGTAAGTGGGGGAAAAGTAACAAGAGCAAAGATGTTTTATGATATGGGAAGGAATGTTCCTGGATTCATCACGAGATATGATTTTGTTGCATTTGATGAGGTACAAACGATAGAGTTTTCAAATGATGAAGAAATGAGGGCGGCTTTAAAAAGTTATTTAGAGTTAGGTAAGTTTACGGTAGGAAACTACCATGGAGAATCTGATGCGGGATTTATGCTTCTTGGTAATGTTCAATTGGACAGGGAATTAAAACCTTTAAGTATGGTTTATTTTAATGAACTGCCAGAATCATTTAATGAGTCAGCCTTATTTGATAGATTTCACGGCTTTATTGAGGGATGGAGACTTCCGAGGATTAATGAAGATTTGAAAATTAGCGGCTATGCTTTGAATGTTGAATATTTTGCCGAAGTGTTACACAATCTGAGAACACGTTCCGAATATGCTACTATGGTGGATGAACTCTTGAATATACCTCCTAAAGCAGATACAAGAGACACCACTGCAATTAAAAGATTGGCAACTGGCTATCTGAAATTATTGTTCCCTCATGTTAGAGAAGTTTCAGAAATTGATAAAGATGAATTCGAAATCTTCTGTTTAAGACCGGCAATAGAAAAGAGAGCTATAATAAGAAGGCAATTGCATTTAATGGATGCTGAATATAAAGAGGAACTACCTGACATAAAAGTGAAGAGATAGGACAGCACTTTTAGTGATTTCGTTCTTCCGGCATTGAATATTGAGAATGTATTGTCTCCCGGAAACTATGAAATAGATAAGTTCATTTTTGTTTTTTACACGCCTCTAACAAAAACTTTTAATTGGCAGTGTTAACTACTATATAATAACTCTTATTAAATTCTCCCAAAGTAACCTACTTAAAGGATTCCCTCTTGTTTAATTCTCTGGATTAAGTTCGCTGCCTTGTACACTGAGATATGCAAACCCCAGGTAACGCAAGTTCCTTTATGTATGTGATCAAAGATCAATTTCATCATCTAAATCGTCTAAATTCTCCCAAAATTCTAAGTATTCCAGATCTAAGAGATCTTCCAAATTTTCAGTTTCTTCTTTAGTTTTTTTATTTTCCTCTGACTTAAGATTTTCTTTTCTTGCTTCTTTTTCAAGGTATTTAACTATGTCCAAATGACCTTGGTAAGCTGCCCACATTAAAACATTCCATCCTTTATCATCTTTGGCATTAATATCTGCACCATTTTCCACAAGGTATTTAACTATGTCCAAATGACCTTGGTAAGCTGCCCACATTAAAACATCCAGGCCTTTATTATCTTTAGCTTTAATATCTGCACCATTTTCCACGAGGTGTTTAACTATGTCCGAATGACCACAGAAAGCTGCTGTCATCAAAGCTGTGAAACCATCAATTCTTCCTTCGTTTACATTGCATCCTCTCTTTATAAGGTATTTGATTATATCCAGATTTCCGACAAGAGCTGCGGACATTAAAACAGTCCAGCCTTTTTCGTCTTTAAAATTGACATTTGCACCATTTTTTACAAGACTTTTTACCTTGGCGAGATTACCTTCTTCGACCGCTTTTATTAACAGTTTATTGATGTTAATTTTTGAATCTATTACTACACTTGATTTCTTTAGGAATTCATTAAGGAAGTTAACTATTTTCTTGTGTCCTTTTTCCTTAGCTAGGTGTAAAGCGGTTAACCCCTTATTGTTCTTGGCTTTGACATCTGCTCCTTGCTCTACAAGGTATTTAACAACATCAAGGTGACCTTTTTTAGCAGCGCACATCAGTGCAGTGTAACCCTCATTATCTTTGGCGTTAATGTTAGCTCCTTGCTCCACAAGGTATTTAACCATATGCAAGTTTCCGCTATCAGATTGGTACATTAGTACTGTCCATCCATAATTATCCGCTGCATTAACATTGGCTCCTTTTCTAATTAGATATTTGACTATTTCTAAATGACCTTCTTGAGCTGCACACATTAAAGTGGTCCAACCATCGTTATCTTTAGTGTTAATATCCGCTCCATTCTCAATCAAGTATTCAACTATATCTATATATCCGTTTTGCGAAACGTACATTAAAGGAGTCCACCCCTCATTATCTTTGGCGTTAATGTTAGCTCCTCGCTCCACAAGGTATTTAACTATCTCCAAATGCCCGTGGTAAGCAGCGTACGTTAAGGCTGTCCATCCTTCCTTGTCTTTTAAGCTAATGTTAGCCCCGTTTTCTACAAGATATTTGGCTAAATCCAGATGTCCGTTCTCTATAGCATACATTAAAGGAGTTTTACCATACTCATCCTCATAATCTATTTGTACCAAGCCCTTTTCCACAAAATATTTAACAACCGATAAGTTCCCATCTGCAGAGGCAAGAATCAGCACGTCATTTAGATTCATAATTTGTCCTTTAATTTAGTGTTCGTTTCAGATAAAGTAGCGTTTTTGTTTAAATGCATATTTTTAAGAGTAGCACGATATTTAATAATGCGTAAAATTTGTTTCTGCTTAATGTGTGTTTGTTTGATCATCGTAGTGTTTCTTGCTCGCATCTGGTGGTACTTCTCCTATTATAACTCCCTGGGCAAGATTTAGAAAGGAGTTTCCCGAAAAATGGATTTTAGTTGACGGCCCACTATATTTTATCGATAAATGGAGAAAGCGAGCTTTTAGAATTCTTAAAAATGAACTTAATATTGAACATGAAGGGTATTTAGAGGATAAACTATTAAAGTATGCTGTTGGGATTATTAAATCCCACAGGTTAAAACCTAAAAATCCACAAGCAATTCTAAAAATTGCTCACAATGAACGCTCTAAAGTTAGGTTACTATCGCAAGAGATCGATGTGAAAGGACGTGGACTATATTGGGACGAAAGTGATGGATATGCTAGTATGCACTTTACGTGGTATACAAGATTTAGACTACAATCCCAGCGGCCCTTGGGGTTTGCTGGCCTAATAAGATTAGATATTCACAAATCCACTTTAAATATAGTCCGTACTGATACTCTGGATGTTGAGAGTTTTCGGGAGTATGTTCCCATAATAAATGATATCACTGTTGGAGTGTGGAATGAACGCAGTCCACAATTACCAAGGGGTTCAGATTTGAAGAGTTTTGCTGAACCTTATCCTATTTATCAGCTTGAAAAAATTCTCAAAGCAACAATTTATCCCCGACGATTTATGTCATATTTGCTTGAAACATTCTGAATTTAGTTATTATTCTGAAGGTTGCCAAGTGTATAATTAAGTTATATTTAAATTTCTAACTTTAAAAGGATCGCTTAAAAATTCGCCAAAAACTTTTTAATTTGAGGGCATGCATGCTTTGCTTGTTATTTAATTATTGAAGGGAATTTGGAGGTAATCATAGAGAAGATGTACTTGACTTTTAATGAGCTTATTTGGTACTGGGTTATTTATTTTAGCTGATCCGCCCCTCCTCCTTCCTGCTCAAATTTCTCCAATAATTCCACCATATCACCCTTTGAGGTATTATTTTTCTTCGGTAGTAAGGGGATTTTTTCAGCAGGAGGAAGCGGATGGTGGGGCGGAATAGCCTGATGAAGAAGAGCTTTAAGCCGAGAGCTTTTTGGAGGTCTTTTACATAGTCGTCAATGGTTCTTGTCTGGTAGTTTAGAAGTCTCTGGCTTTCTTCGGTGTCCATCCAGTCGGTGGCAAAGTATTCTTTTGAAAAAGCCTCTTTTGGGAATGTTCCAATGCCGATGCCTTCCAGCACCTTTTCAACGATTTCACCATAGGTATGCCAGCACCTTTTGCCCCCACCAATTAATAGGATTTTACCCCAGATCTCTTCGCTTCTTACTCCATGGGCGATGGCGATTCCTACGTCTTTTGTGTGGACGTATTCCATTCGGTTCTGCAAATTGATTTCAAACAAGGTTTTGTCAATTTTTAAGTTTATTGGCATGGAGGCGGCAAGGCGGAAGATTGACCATTTAAGGCTGGAGTTTTTTAGCATGACTTCACATTCAACTTTGTGCCTTGAATAATGCTCTGGCGGGTTAACGGGGTCGTCGGGTTTTCTCGGTGGTTCAAGGTGCTGGGTAATGCCGAAGACGTGGACGGAAGAGGTGAAGATGATTTTTTCAGGTTTCTTGAGTTTTTCCATTGCCTTTATGAGATTTCTTGTTCCTTCTACATTTACCTTATAGGCGATTTCGGGGACCTTTTCCGATTCGAGGCCGGTGGCCGATAGTTTCGGAATGATGAAGGCAAGATGCACAACCACATCTGTGCCTTCCAGGGCCTTTTCTATGTCCTGCTCTTTTGTGATGTCACCCCAGAATACTTCAAGGGATTTGCCGTATTTTTTCTTTAATTTTTTAAATACTTTTATGTTTTTCCTTGTTTTGAGGTCAAAACATCGGACCTCATCACATTGGCTGAGCAGGGCCTCAATGGCACTCTGCCCAATGTTTCCAAAAGCTCCTGTCAAGAGCACTTTCATTTTATTCCTCCTTTTTAATGGACTCAAGTATGAGCCTTATGCCTTCTTTGCTTATTTCTTCGAATTCATGATTATCCTCCTTGAAAATTTGCTGTTCAATGGTTCCGATGGCATAGGAAACTATGACGTGGGCGGTAACTCTCGTGTCAACTTTCTTTAAAATTCCCTTTTCTATCCCTTCGGAGATAATTTGTGAGAAGTAATTTGTGTAAAGTTCAAAATATTCTGAGAGTTTTTTAAGGATGTTTTCGTCTCTGATGCCCGCCCTTAGAAATTCGATGAATAAGAGGAATTTAGGGCGAGATTCCCGGAATATTTCCCTGAAGAGTTCGGTCATTTTTAAAAGGCTTTCATATACATTTTGTGAGGTTTCAATGTATTCATTGATTCGTGAAGTCAGATCTTTTAGCCAGAGGTCAAGAATTTCGAGGAAGAACCTCTCTTTAGTCGGGAAGTAGTGGAAGAAGGCACCCTTGCTCACCTCTGCCTTTTCACAAATTTCCTGAATTGAGGTTGCATCATATCCCTTAAGGGAAAAGAGCTCCTCTCCCGCTTTTAGAATTTTTGCTCTGGTTTCTTGCTCTCCCATTTTCACTCCTTTATACCGACTGGTCGGTATGTATTATGGACTATGGGGTTTGGAATGTCAAGGGGGATGGGTTTAGATGTTATCTATGTTGTAATTTTTCTTGTATACAGAGGGAAATTTATGAGTATTAGGGAACAGAACTGTGGTGAGAACGGGTTTGGAAGTAGAAGGGAAGAGTGATGTAGTGGATGGCCGGTAAGAAATCCTGCTTTATTTTCCATTACTGTGGATTTGGAAGTGCAAGGAAAGAGCGTTGTGTTTGTGGACGATGGCCCGCACGAAATTCCTCAGTGGTGTGCGATGAGCACAAGGGAATATTCGTTAAATGCGGTTAGAGAATTTATTAACCAAATTTACGTTTAGAAAGATTCTTAAATTTTGCTTTTTATTCTGTGAGGGTATAAAATTTTATTATGTTGTTGTCGATTGATGAGCTTTTTGAAAAATTCAAGAAGGCTAAGCTGGAAGAACGTTTGAAAATTCTTGAAGAGATAGCGGAGTATGATTTCACCAGCAAGTACGAAGTTGTCAAAGTTTTAAATCTATTGATTGAAATTATTGCAAAATCTTCATCTAAATTAAAGGGTTCAGCAATAAAGACTCTTGTGAGGTTTAAAGAAAGGGGCGCTCTCGATTTGCTTATAGATGAGGTGCAGGAAATATTTGGTGAATTCGAAGAGGGTAGGTTTGACTTTGGGATTGAGGAAGAGGAAACGGTACAGCCAATGGATAGGGAAGAACTCGGTATTCACGATTTTTATGACATTTTTTCTGAGTTTCATCCCGAGAAAGAAGTGAAGAAGGAAGAGATTAAGCCGGAAGAATCGAAGGAAGAAGAAAAGAGGAAGGCGAAAGAAAAACGGGAAAAGTACCCCGACTTAATGGACTTTGAAATACCAGAGGATTAGTTTTTCCAATAACTTTATTGATCCTATTACACCCCCAAATTCTGCCAATCCTTATTAAGATCTGACAGAATATAGTATAGTTTTGATGTCGTCTCCCGGGAATCTATTGGTGTAGAATAGCAGTTCAAGAATAAGTATGAAGGATAGTGTGCAGGCACTTTGCCTTTATTTTTGCAGGTAATTTATTCGATTCCGGTATTTTCTAAATTTCTATAGGATGTTAGGTTTGCGGTGAGGTCTTATTCTCCTCTCTCTGCGGTTCTCTCTTTTTTAAAGCAAATATGATCCACAGGGCTATAAGGGCAAAAACGAGAATCACCGCTTCCATCTGAACTACAGAATATCCCATTGATCTCATAAATAGTGCGACACCGTCAACAATAGTATGCGCCAATATGGCGTAAACCAGCCAGAGTATGTTAGACCTTAGAATGGCTTGGAGTACAAGGAGAGTCCAGGCTATATGCATTGTAATTGCGAAAATTCTTTCCAGGCCACCAAGGATTGGAATATACCAGGGGATTGACCAGTAGGTCTCTATCTGCTGTTTGAGCTTTAACAGGGTTTCTTCAGGGAGGCTGAGTCTTTCCAATCCACCACTCTTGAGAACAAGCATGTTTACGAAAGTTGAAAGGACAAGGACTCCAAGGAGTATGGATTCAATTCCACCGTGGCCAGCCCCAAAGGTTACCCCTTCTTGCCAGGATCTTGCGTCTCTTCTCCAGAATTTAAGAACCAGATATCTTGCAACCTCTTCGCAAAAGCCGGCAGAAAGCCCTGCAATAAGAGCCATCGCTGGAAGTGGCCACAGGGCAACACCTCTCCCACCCTTTAACAAGCCAATGGCGTAGTTGAGGGGGATGTGAACAACCTGAGAAAGAATAAAAGTTATCGCGCCAGCCCAGATGAGACTCATTTGTAAGTTGAATTTTTTCGTCAGGAATACCCATAAGAAGATGGGTATTCCCATCATTATTATCATCTCTATGATAAAGGCAATAATTAACATATCCTCTCCTTAAATTGTTGAAATCAGGCTTCTTTTTTTCTGATGGCTGAAACCGATTCAACCACAACAAAAATAGCCAGGGCAAACAGAATAAGGGCGGTTATGGTTATTACGTCGTATTGCCCGTGAGTCATTTTGATTACGAGGGTGTAGGCAAGGGCGGTCAGAGTCATGGCGAGCATAAAAATCATGGGCAAAATTATGGCTAAGGAATGTTTGAAGTTTTCCCTCTTTACCCACACGTAGATAATTAGCAAAACAAGGGCTGCGAGGAGCTGGTTGGTGGTTCCAAAGATGGGCCAAATGACTTTCCAGACAGGCACGACGTTTCCTGAGAAGTCTCTTAATTTCATATTTAGTAAAAGTATTGGCAGGATCAGTGAAGCCATGGTGGCAAAGATTCGGGCGGCAAGGCTTTCTTTAATCTCAAAGAGTTCCTGAAAAATGTATCTTGCAATTCTCGTTGCGGTATCAACAGTCGTCAAAATGAAGGCAGATACGGCGAGATAGCCGAGGATTTGGCCAGCTCGTGGTTTAATACCTATGATGGAACAAAATTTCCCAATTCCCTCAGAGTAAATTTGTTGGGGATTTGATACGGTTTGACCTTTTGAAAGGATCATCACCGTTGAAAGGGCAATGGCAGCAACCACACCTTCGAGGAGCATCCCGCCGTAAGCAACGAATCTGGCATTTTTAGGATTGTCCAGTTGCTTAGAAGTAGTTCCGGAGGAAACGAGGGAATGAAACCCCGAGATGGCTCCACAGGCTATGGTTATGAACATAAATGGAATTAGAGGACCTATGGATTTAGAGTTAAAGCTTACAAATGCGGGGTAGTTAATCGAGTTCTTTCCAAATATCAAGCCTATAAGCCCAATCAGAAGGGTAAAGTAGAGGAAGTAGCTTGAAAGATAGTCTCTTGGCTGCAAAAGAAACCAAACAGGCAGGATTGACGCTAAAAATGCGTATAAGGTTAAAATCCAAATCCACTGAGTTTTGGAGAGGATGATAAGTGGATTGTTTAGGCTAAATAGGATCCCCGCAAAAATTAAAAGTAGTGCAACCACCGTTGAAAGGCCGAGTTTGATTTTGAGACGGTAAAGAGAGATGCCGAAAAGAATTGCAATAAGTATATAAAGAATGCTGACCTGGGCAACGACTGGTTCTTTCGCAAAGGTGTCGGCACTTAAATCAAGAAATACTGCTACAACATACATTAGCGCAAGCCAGATGAATATGAGAAAGATTTTGTAGGTTCTTTTGTTGATGTACTTTTTTGCTACTTCTGCTATGGACCTTCCACCGTGTCTTATGGAGATTATAAGGGAGGAGAAGTCGTGAAGACCACCGATAAAAATGGACCCGAGAACGATCCAGAGTATTGCCGGTACCCAGCCAAAGGCAAGGCCTGCTATGATTGGTCCTACTATTGGGCCTGCACCGGCGATGGAGGAGAAGTGATGACCGAGAAGCACGAGTTTATTGGTGGGAACGTAGTCAACGCCGTCGTATTTTTCTTTTGAGGGAACGGGTTCCTCTTTCTTCACCCCGTAGGTGTTTTCGAGGAACCTTCCGTAAAACTTGAAGGCAAGAGCAAAAATCAAAATAACTGCTACAATATAAAGAGTACTCATCAAAAAATTATAAAACCTTTATTAGAAATTAGGAAAATAGAATGGATTTAAGCTGTGACTTGCTTATCCGAGTCTTTAAAGAATTTAAATTCTATTCTTGAGCCAATTGCAGGAATAAGGTATCGTCCGGGCTTGTAAATTTTGGAGGTGCAACCCTAAAAGCATTAACTTTTTCAATGACAAAATTTAGGAACTCATTGATATACCAGCGTTTTGGGTATTCTTACCCATACCCTCTTGACAGTACGAGTATAATAGTGTATTATATAACTATGACACTTGAAGGGCTGAAAAAACCAAACTTCGATCCAAACCTGCCAATTTATTTACAAATAATGAATTTTGTGAAGAAACTTATCGTGCGGGGGGTTTTAAAGCCCGGCGATAAAGTTCCTTCCGTCAGGGATATGGCGCTTTTCCTGGGCGTTAATCCGAATACGGTACAAAAGGCGTACGAGGAGCTTGAAAGGGATGGCACTATATTTACAAAGCGAGGTCAGGGCAATTTTGTTAACGAGGATAAAAGTGTTGCGGTTAAACTTAAAGAGGCAATGGTTAAAGAAGTCATTGAAAGATATAAAAAAGAGATGGAAGAGTTAGGTATTTCTAAAGAACAAATTTTAATCCTTTTAAAGGAGATGCTTGAATGAGTGGGGTTATTAAAGTTGCAAATCTTTACAAAAAATACGGATCTGTTGTCGCCCTTCAAAACATCACTTTAGAAGTAAAAAGGGGCGAGATTGTGGGGATATGTGGGCCTAACGGGAGTGGTAAATCCACTTTTTTGAGAATTCTGAGCGGTATAGTAAAGCCAACTTCGGGATACATGGAAGTTCTTGGAGGGATTGTCGGTAAATCTACGCGAAAAAATATTGCTTATGTTTCTGAAAACGACACCTTTTACAAATGGATGAGGATTGGGGAGCTTTTAAGTTTTCTGAAGACCTTTTACCCTGACTTGAACGTGGAGGTGGCGAAAGAACTTTTAAAAAACGAAAATCTTGAGTTGAATAAAAAAGTGGGTGAATTGTCAAAGGGCAACAGGCAGAGGCTCAAAGTTATCATGGCAATTTCCCGGTCACCTGAGATTATTTTATTGGATGAGCCTTTTTCGGGTATTGATATGCTTTCGAGGGATAGGATTCTTGACCTCTTGAAAGGTTTCCTGATTGGCGGAGAGAGGACGGCGCTCATTTCTACCCATTTTGTGGAAGGGCTTGAGGAAATTTTCAGCAGGGTAATTTTCTTTAAAGAAGGTGATGTGGTTCTTGACGAAAATTGCGAGAAATTGAGGGAGAAGTATGGTAAGTCAGTAAAAGCTATGTATTTTGAAGTATTTGGAGGCCTGTCATGATAGGGAAGCTTATTTGGAAAGAAATTCGGGAAAATTTCATTAATAGCATGATTTTTGCAGGGGTTATTTTAACTGCAACCATTTACGGTACGTTAAAGAACTTCGGTGATATTAAAGCTCTTGGCGCTTTATCAATTTTGATCGCTGTTCTTTCCTTTGTGATGGTCCTTGCCTATGCAATTTACCGAGGATATTCTACAATTAAGCGTGAAAAGGACCGGAATACCCTTGAGTTCTTGCTATCCCTTCCCGTTGATGGTCGGGAGATTGTTGTTTCTAAGTTTTTGGCATTTGCAATCGAGGCTCTTTTTCTTTCTCTTTGCATTACTATCTTTTCTCACTTACCGCTATTGACTTTGCTTTTTTCCAAGGCTGTGGGTAGTGTTGAGTTTAAATCCGGGGCAATGACGATTACCTATATCACTTTTCACTTTTTCCTTTTATCTTTGTTTGTTTTTATAGTTTTTCAGTTCTATGAGATTCTAATTCTCTCGCTTAAAACTAAGAGTTTCTTCCTGAATGCACTTTTGTTTTTTGCTTATCTTTACATAATGTCAGCTTTTATGTCATTTTTAAAGAAACTCTTTAACTTTCTACCTCAGGGGGCCCCTTTGCACCGAACCTTTGGGGGTGAGGAGTTGATAGTGTTGTCTGGATTGGATTGTCAAGGGCTGGCGGCCGGAGCCCTTGCAAGTGTCGCTCTTATAATCTTGGGGATTTTCCTATTCAATAAAAAAGTGGAGGTGTAGGTATGAATTGTCTGTTGACAATTTTGCTATTGGGCACAATTTCAGCTGAAAATGTAAAAAATATAACAATTAAACAAACGGGTCCAGCGTTCATGCAACCTGGGCCGCAAATCTCCGTTGTGATTGACAGCGTAGATGGAGTGGATTTTTCTGAGGATGAAGGGTATACCGCGGAGCTTAAAGATGGAGAGTTAACAGTGAAGATAGTGGGCGATAAGAGTATGGAGATTGAAATACCTTCTATTGTAGAAAAGATTGAACTTAATGGTATCTTTGTTGATTTTAAAGTGATTTCTAATGTGCCATTTACCGGTAAGGGTGTAAATGTTTCCAATGTCAAAGGAGACATTGAAGTGTCGGGAAAACCTATATCAAACCTCGTAGTGCTTAATGTCTTTGGCGACGTCTATATGGAGTTTGAACCCGACACCCTAATCTTGCCCACAGTGCAGGTAACTTCAGTAAATGGTGATATTATAGTGGATTTTGTGCCAGGAAATTTTACAATCAGCAGTGTTAAAGGGGACATTGAGATTAAAAAACCGGATGTACTGTATGCTGATAGCCTTTATTCTTACAATGTGGGGTCTGTGTCGGGTTCCATTGACCTTCCAGTGGAAATTGAAAATTTAGTAAATGTTTCGAAGTCTACTACCCAAAAGGGTGAAACCTTTGTCCATTTTGAACCTTCTTTTTCTCTCCTTTCCTTCAATAGAGTTGATGGCCTTCTTATTAGTTTGGGTTCCAATAGTGTCAAAGATTGGGGAAGATACGCTTTTACTCTTAGTTATGGGACTGCCTCGAAAAGATTTCAGTACTATCTGGATGTAGAAAAGTTTTTACTTTCAAAGGGGGTAAAAATAGGGGCTGGGCTTTCCTTATATAACTATCACGTTCATTCGGATTTCTGGAAGGTGACGAGGGGTGAAAACTCCTGGCAGGCGCTACTTTTCAAAGACGACGTTCCAGATTATTATAAGTCCGAGGGGTTTGATCTTTACCTGACAACCAGAATAAAAGATTTTGGAACTAAGATTACCTATAGTCAGAAAAAGCATGCAAGTCTATCAAATAAAACGAACTTTTCCATCTTTTACAAAGAAAAGGATTTCAGGGAAAATCCTGGTGCATATGAGGGTATGAACCGAATTGTTAAATTAGAACTGGGGTATAGAGATTTTGCAAGAATTTCGGGAGAATATTTCTTTGAAACACCAATAAATGAAAGGTTTGTGCGCCTTCAGGCGGACGTAGAAGGTAAAACCGAAATTTCCCCATTGGAGTTCTATCACAAGTTGAGTGCAGGCTATACTGAAAACGATACCTTCCCTTACGGGTTTACCATTGGCGGCCCAACAACCCTTCCAGGATATCCGACTGGTTACTTTTCTGCAAGAAGGTTCGTGCTTGCCCATGAGTACTTAATTGTTCCCACCAATTTTGTTGATTTCATCATCGGCGTTTACGGGGGTCTGATTGATGGGAAATTCTACGGAGATTTTCTCGGGGGAATTAACATCTTCAATGGGTGTGGTGTCTTCGTAACCAGGGATAAGGTTTCAAATCAGATTAAATACTTTATGAGGTTTAATAAAAGAATATGATAGGAACTGTATTGCTTCTTATAGGCATTGTGTTACCTTCCTCAAAAACGGCTACCCTCCGTGTAGAAGGGAGATTGCAGGGAATTGAGCTTATCATCCAGCCCGGGGAGAGTACCTATGCCCTTGGGGCTCTCCCCAGGGCTTACCCTGCACAAGGCGAAATGGTCTATGATTTTGGAGAAATCTCAAGTAGTTTGCCCCCATTAACCAGCAAAAGGATTAAGCTTTTTGTTTCACCAGAGGTGAGAAATCTTTGCTTGAATTTTTATGCAGAATTTTCTGCTTTAAAGATAAACCTTGAGAATATTGATACACTAAAAATTGACCTGAATTCGAAATTTTCTTCTCTTTCCATTGAAGTAGAGAGCTCGCAGGTTTATATTTTGAATATCAGTCAATTACGTGGCAACTCACGAATATCTGGGAAAAGAGCAGAAGATCGAGGCGATATCACAATCCTGGCGGGAACTTTTAAAATTACTGGTGACCTTAGTAAGGTTAGTTACATTTTCAATGCTGAGGGTTCCGAGATAATTTGCACGAAGAAGGTGACTATTCATAGAATGGGGCTTATAAATAGGCTTAAGGTTGCAGAAAAATTAAATGAGTTTGCTGGACCGCAAAGTATTTTAAAAGTTTATGGGAATTTTAACGTTATAAAATTATTGAGGGTTGAAGAAGAATAAATGAGCGGAGGAAAGATAAAAAAACTGGTAAGAAAGAAAGATGGCAGGGTGTTGGGAGGAGTGTGTGCTGGCCTTGCCGATTACCTTGGCATTGATGTGATTATTGTAAGGTTAATTTTAATTGCTTTAACACTGGCATGGGGAGGGGGACTGTTGTTCTATCTTCTTGCCTGGATAATAATACCAGAGGAGGAGTAAGATGAAAAAGTTCAGAAGAAAGATAAAAGGAAAAATGCTGGGCGGAGTTTGTGCAGGGCTTGCAGAGTATTTTAACGTTGATGTGAGCCTTGTAAGGCTTGCAATGGTGCTTTTAGCACTGATAGATGGTCTCGGAATTGTGTTCTATATTCTGGCGTGGATTGTAGTTCCCGCAGAGGAAAGCGAAGGGGAAAAAGCAGAAGAAATAGGGACCGAGGTCCAGAGTGATGAGAGTGATCGAAGCGCACGCATTGTTGCCGGTATTTTCCTCATAGCTCTCGGAGTTTACTTTCTGATCAGAAACTATTTCGGACTCTTTTTGGCCTGGGACAAGATATGGCCTATTCTTCTTATAATTCTCGGTGTTTGGATCATTTACAGGGGGGTATCTAAGAAAGAGGAGGCTGGAAAATGAAGAAGAGAAGTGGACAATTATGGATAGGTGTTACATTACTGATTCTGGGCATTCTCTTCCTTCTTAGGAATTTTGGTCTTGTAACGGGAAGTGTGTGGGGAATCATCGGCAAGTTCTGGCCTTTAATACTGGTATTCATAGGCCTTGAAATGATCGTTAAAGACAGGATAGCAAGGGGCGTTATTATTGTGATCTTCCTTATACTTTCTATTTTAGTTGTAATTTTCTCGCCCAGAAAGGTTAAAAGTTTTGAAAAACACCGGAAGATTGTTATAAAAAATGAGGTACTCTACGATACTTCGGCAACTTTTATCCTTAACGAAGACCTCAAAGGGATTGAGACCATTAAAGTTAAGGTCGAAAATATAAAGGATCTTGATATAACCGTCAGGCAATCTGACGAGGGAAAGTTGGAATCGGAGCTTTACATTGGCGGGAAAAGAGGGGAGTTTTTTGCTGATTCAGTAGAATATACCTACCAGAGAATGGGGGATGAAGGAATTTTGAGAATCAGGGACATGAGAAGTGGCTTGGAAGGTATAAAAAGGTTTCTGGCTGAGAAGGGATATAAAGGACATTTAAGTCTAAGAGTTCCTAAGGGCAAGAATCTAAAGATTGAAAACGTTAACGGGGACTTAGATATGGAAAAACTGGCTTTAAGGGATTTGGAAATAAGTCAGGTGAATGGTGATGCAGAGTTTAGAGAAATATCTACTCGTGATTTTGAATTTTCCAACGTGAATGGGGATTTTGATGGGGAAAGAATTTATTCTGAGGAAAGTATACGCCTTTCCTTAGTGAATGGGAGTTTTGAAATTAGAGAGGCAAAGGGTAAGCGCCTTGAAATAAGCGGAGTAAACGGAGACATTAGACTTCATGAGAATCTGGAATTCGAAAGGCTCGAGGTGGAGATGGTTAATGGTGATATTGAATGCAGAGTTTCGCCTAAGTGGCTAAAAGGTATTGTTAATTTGAAGACGGTTTCAGGTGATATTGAGATTGAAAAGGTTGATATTGACAGGCTTCCCGTAGCAATCAGAAAAGGGTTTAAAGGAGAATTTAAAGACTCTTCACAGGCTAAGATATTTATTGAGACACTCTCTGGTAAGGTGAATATAAGGTAACAAAATAAGAAGTGGGCCCGCAGGGACTCGAACCCCGAACCAACGGATTATGAGTCCGCTGCTCTGCCGGTTGAGCTACGGGCCCACGTTGTATAATTATAAAATTTTCCTCGCGGATTTTCAAGAGATAAGGATAACTCAAAAGCAGACTTTCAAAATGTGCATTTTGTGCTTAAATTATCCAAGATACGAGGGGATGTTTAATAAACCCTATTCATCGTTTGCCCATTCTGTGGATTTTAAGTAATTATCATTTTTTTATAGCCCTTTATCGCGGAAAAGCGCAGACTTGACAGTTCACCGTATCAGATGTATTTTTCCAACATGGTAATATGCTCATTTTGAGCAGAGCAACAAACAAATATTTAAAC
>JASEFR010000004.1 GCA_030019025.1 bacterium | reverse complement strand
TTTTTAGCTACTTTGTAACCATTATCTTTCTGATTTCGCTTGATTTTTCTGTGGATATTCTCAGGAAGTAAATCCCTCTGGAGAGTTCATTGTTGTAACTGACCTTGTGACTCCCAGGAGCTAACTGACCGGAGAATATCTTTGCTACCCTTCTACCGGAAACATCATATAGCATAACTTCTAATTTTTGGGCATTATCAGTCTTTACAATGAAGGAAATTTCGCCTTTGAAGATTGTTGGCATTGATATGGAGAATGGCCTGTTTCCGCCTTCAGCAATAGATGATACAAAGTCACCGAAGACGAAGTCATCGATATACCATCCAGGCCTTGTTTCAGACCCGTCCGAGGCGAATCTAAATCTTATTCTAAAGGTATCACCAGCGCTTACGGAGGGAAGATCAAAGATGGCACGCTCCCATCCAGCTGAGGTGCCGGAGAACCCCGGTTCATTTCCTAATCCTACTACGCTACTTCTTGGATAGTTGCCCCGCGGTGTTATTAGAGTATAAGGTCCACCATTAATTGAGATAGCAACATTACCACCATCGTAAGCTGTGGATGTGTATGCTTCCATATTGTACCAATGGAAGAAGCCAAAGGTTGGTGCATCCTGTGTTGCAATAAGTATAGGGGAATAGAGCGACCAGTCTGCGTCATTGGCATAATCTCCTGCAAGTGCCGTTGCCCAACATCTTTGGCCAGAGTGCGCAGAACTTGGGCCGTAGGTTGGAATACCCCATTCCCATTGGGTTCCTGCGTCGGCGGTAAAATCTCCTGTATGTTCCTCAAAGTCATAAAGGGTAGTATAGACTATAAAGCTTTTGCTCATTGAGTTATTTATGGGGTCTTCATCAGCGAGCAGGATGTTTAGTTTTGCCTGATAATCGAATCCAGCTCCAGGTGGTGTAAAGGATACAAAGGTGAGGGTGTCGACCTCGTCAGGGGCTATTGAAGCTATATTTGCGGTGTCAGCATAGATTGTGTCAGCCCCATTTAAGATAAGTAGTTCGACATCGACATTTGTTTCGGTATTCTGTCCAATGTTTCTAACAGTTGCCATAGGTGTGATTTCCTCTATTGTCATAAGATCGGAAAGGTTAAGGAAGGCGCCTACTGCAAGATCATGACTTCTTTCGGGTCTTTTCCAGTAGATGGTTAAGTTGTCATGGACAACAACAGGGTCTCCATTATAGGAATATTTCAGGTACCATTCGTTTGTACCGCCATTCCCCTGGATTCCAATGGTTGAGGAATTAAGGGTACCGGTCATTGAGAGGTAGCTCATTACAATGTCGCCATTGGGGTAGAGGATTACCTGCATATTGTAGGTCCCCGTTCCTCCAAAATGTTGAATGTTTTCAAAGTGTATTATTGCATAATCTTGAGTGGCAAGGTACCTGATCTGACCACCTAAGGTAGGATTGAGGTCATCCCAGAAGAAGGCAATTAGATAGGGTATGTCTGCATAAGGTAGATCTTGATTGCTGTAAGCAGTTATAGAGGCGGTGGATAGAAATCCGTTGGAGCAAAGGTACAGCTCTGTGACTGTTGAGTCATAAAATGGGAATGCAAAAGGTAGAGTTATAGAAGTGTTTCCATCATCACTTAAGGAGATAACCTCTCCAGCCCCGGAATCGTACCAAATGAATTCGGGGCCTGTGGGATAGTCTGAATCCATAAAGGTATAGCCATATCCATCAGGACCGCCGGAGTGGACATTGGTAATAACTTCTATGGTTTGAGACGGCTCGGATTCGTGTTGTGGGACTTCGTTGTCGAGAGCGGTTAGGTAGACCGATACCCGTCCGGGGATTACGGTTACTGTGTCATAGAATGTGATACCTGTATCGGTGATGGGGTAGAAGTGATGTAAAGAACCATTGATGTAAACATTGATTCCTGCCAGATCATCAAGAGGTGTGCCATCCCGCTGAGTAGTGGGAGTCACGCCAACGATTTCAATAGTGGAGTCATCAATTACGTTTACAGCGGTAAGGGTTGGAGGTGCAGGCCATGGATCTCCGCCTGCATACCAGCTGACAGTAACGGGAATACTCAGGGAATCATCATAGGTCCAGGTTTGAAGAATATAAGTATATTTGGTACCGTCGGTGAGGCCTGTATCTTCATACTGTTGTATCCCGTTTCTAACTGTATCCACAAAGGTTGTGTCGCTAAGATTTGTTTCCGCTACTCTCAAAATTTTGATTCTGAAGCTGTCAAGGGGTGTACCGTCCACGCGGGTGGTGGGATCGGTCCAGGATATGGTAATGCTCGTGGGCGTTGTATAATCCGAATAGGCCGATAAATTCTCTGGTGGCAATGGATCTCCTTCTTCACCCGGTAGTTGGACTATTGCCTCTATGTTCCAGTTGTAGTTGAGCCCATAGTTTGCCAACTCTCCCCAGCCGCCTGCATAGACAAAATCTCCTTTACCAGAAACTGCTGGACCCTGATCAACGGAGATAGGATATTCCCCTGCTGCATGGGTAATCTCGACGGATACCCACAGATCCCTTGAGTTATCGATAATGACTGGATTTGATAAAGTGATCTCTATCCATCCTGCCGTTGATGCAGAATAAGGCTCTGTAGTAATTATACTACCGGGTTCAGAGGTTGTACCCTGATCGTAGATTTTCACTTGGCCATTGTGACTCCCTTCATGGTGGTAAAATCTTACCTTTATGAGTTTCCAGTTTCCATATGACCCAAGTTCTGTTGGTGTTAACCTGATTGCCGCCTCATACGTGCCTCCGTTGGTAAGGCCGATGGCGTTGTAATCTATGGAATTATAATAGTACAGGGTATCTGTAGGCTGTTTCCCGGAAAAATCAGCCCTCGAGCGAACTATCGCTGTGCCTCTCCCAGCAGTGCTGAAGAGAGAAGTCTCTTCCTTTTTTACTTCTCCCGGTGTTCCTGCAGTGAGGAAACCGGTAACTATTACTAAGGAAAAGAGATACCTCATAACACCTCCTGCGCAAACAATATTATAATTTATTTTTTTGCGATTGTCAACCTCTATTTAAATCATTGATATTTAAGGATTTATGAACTCAATATTTTCTTTAATTCCCCCGCGAGATAGAAGGATCCAAAAACGAGGATTTTGCTCTCCTTTTTTCTTGCAATTTCTATGGCCCTTTGGGCATCCGGGGCACTTTCCAAATTCTGCTCTGGTATACCGTATTTCAAAAATAATCTTAAAAGTTCCTCAGAATTGAGTGCCCTTGGGCTTTGAGATTGAGTTACTACTATATGCTTGGGATTTGTTTTTACAATTTCCCTTACTATTTTCTCATATTCTTTATCTTTGTTAATTCCAAAAAGGAGCACACACTCATTACCAATTATTTTTAATGCAGACTGTATGAATTTCCTCACCGAATCGTAATTGTGGGCGCCATCGATTATTATTAGTGGGTCTTTTGAAATCACTTCAAACCTTCCATCGATTTTTACCTTTTCAAAGTCAAAGTCTCTGAAGCCCAATACTTCAAGAGAAAGCGCTGAGAGTGCCATATTTTTTGCTTGAAACATGCCACCTTGGTTCAGGGTAAGAATTTTTTCTTCAAAGAGCCCTCTATATTTGATGACAGTTTTATCCAACTTTGCCTCTATCAGCTTGAAATTGGCATTCTGGTTTAATAGGTACATTTTTGCATTATATTTTTCACAGGCCCTTCTTATCACGCTATACACTGCTGGATGCTGTGAGGCGACAACTACGGGGTTTGAGTTTTTAACAACCGCAGATTTTTCTCTCGCTATATCAGTTATTCTGTGACCGAGTATATCCATATGATCGTAACTAATGTTTGTAACTATTGTGAGTATCTGATTTAATACATTGGTAGCATCGAGCCTCCCTCCAAGCCCAGCCTCAAAAACTGCAAAATCGACTTTTTCTTCCAAAAAGTAGAGAAAAGCTATTAGAGTTAAAGTCTCAAACACTGTTTTAAATCCCCTTTTCCCTTCGAGGTGAGGCTTTATAATTTCTACATACCTGGCAAAAGTTTTTTCAGGTATCATTTGGCTGTTTATTTTAATTCTTTCTCTTATATCTACAAGGTGAGGGGATGTGAAAAGCCCCACTTTGAAACCTAAATACTCAAGTCCCCCTGCAACAAGATGGGCGGTAGAGCCTTTACCTTTAGTCCCAACGATCAAAATAGGCCTTGGAACTTTGAGATGCGGATTATCAAATTCTTTAAGAAAATCTAAAAACGGTTTTAAAGATTCAACGTACCCTTTCTTCTTTTCGTAGTCAATAAGGGAATAAAGAAATTCAACCGCTTCATTAAATTCCATGTAGTTTTTTTATAAATTCGTGGGCTTCGAGCAGAAGTTCTCTTGCATTCTCAAATTTAAGCTTAATATATGCAACCCTGAGGGGAAACCAACCATAGTCAGAGTGTTCCTTGGACAGTTCTATAGGTTCTTTTTTAAAACAGTGCGCCAGAAAGTAGTGGACGTCTTTTATTACTTCTACATAATCTTTGACAAAAGTGTAGCTCAAAACTTTGTGAAATCCATCAATGATTTCAAAGTTCTCAATTCCGGTCTCTTCCATCATTTCTCGTTTAGCGGTTGCTAATAGGTCATTGTTATCTCTGTGTTCCATGTGCCCTTTGGGAAAACTCCAATGAGTCGGGTGCTTTAGAAGCAAGTAGAGAATCCTGTCTCTGTCTATGGTATAAACTACAAAACCGCTTGAGATTTCTTTTACCTTTTTTAACGGTTTCATGGTTAGAGGAGCCTTTCAATGCCTTTTTTAATTTTCCTGATGGAGATTTCTTTTCCGAGGGCCTCCATTAATTCAAATAGACCAGGCCCAATAGTTTTCCCTGTAAGCATTATTCTGATAGGGTGAATGAGGGTTCTTGGCTCAATTTTCTCTTCGTTTGCAAAGTTTCTCAGGGCTGTCTCAATATTTTCTTTTGTAAATTCTTCCAGGTCGTCAAGAATTTCGGAGAACTTCAATAAATATACCTTAATTTCAGGGTTTGAGAGGTATTTTTTGACGCCCTCTTCGTCGTATTCTATGTCATCGGTGAAGGCGAACCTGCATGACTCTGATAGTTCTGATAAAGTTTTTACCCTTTCCTTGTAAAGTTTGATAAGGTTTTTAAGTAGAGTGGGTTCTATTTTGTCTATCTCAAATCCCTTTTCGACAAAGAAGGGCTTTGACAGTTCGAAAAGTTCTTCTTCCGTTTTTTGCCGGATATAGTAAGAATTCATCCAATAGAGTTTATTGAAATCAAAAACTGAGCCTCTCTTTCCAACTTTTTTAAGGTCAAAAAGCTCAATCATTTCCTGGAGTGGGATAATTTCTCTGTTACCTCCAGGTGACCAGCCGAGAAGGGCAAGGAAGTTAACGAGGGCTTCAGGTAAAACCCCTATTTTTCTAAATTCGAGAACCGATGTAGCTCCGTGCCTTTTTGAGAGTTTCCCCTTTCCGTCAGGGGCAAGAATCACAGGTAGGTGGGCAAAAATAGGGGGTTCCCATCCAAAAGCTTCGTACATAAATACGTGATAAGGTGTGCTTGGTATCCATTCGTCTGCTCTCATTACGTGGGTAATACCCATTAAATGGTCATCTACAACATTTGCCAGATGATAAGTGGGATATCCATCGGATTTAAGAAGGACAATGTCCTCAAGCTCTGAACCGTGCACCTTTATAGTTCCACGCAGATAATCTTCGAAAACAATTTCCCTGTCCAAGGGGGTTTTCAGACGTATTACGTATGGTATCCCTTCCTTTACCATCTTTTCTGATTCTTCTGGTGATAGGTATCTGCATTTTCTATCATAACCCGGTTTGAGCCCTTTTTTCATCTGTTCTTCTCTCAGTCTTTGAAGCCTTTCCTCAGAGCAAAAGCATCGGTACGCATGCCCTTTCTGCAAAAGCATTTCTGCGTGTTTCCTATAAATTTCAATTCTTTCGCTCTGGAAGTAAGGGCCTTCATCCCAGTGGAGTCCAAGCCATTTAAGACTTTCTTGGATATCCTCAACGGAGCCAGGGACATATCTGGTTCTGTCAGTGTCTTCTATTCGGAGGATGAAGACACCGTTGTTTTTTCTTGCAAAAAGCCAATTGAACAAGGCTGTACGTGCTCCACCGACATGCAAATATCCTGTAGGTGAAGGAGCAAAACGAACCCTTACCATCGAATCCTTCCTTTTGTTTAAATTTTAAGGCAACACCTTGCAACATTCAATAATCTATTTGGTTTTTCGTATTCTGGAAAGTATAATTTAAACATGAAGCCTTTTAAAAGAAGTGAAAGAGTTGCTCATGAGATTTTAAAAATTTTGCAGGAAGCAATTTTGTTTGAAGTTAAAGATCCGCGTTTAGCAAGGCTCACTATTGTTAGAGTGGATGTAACAGGGGACTTGAGATTTGCTAAAGTTTATTATGAATCGTCGATTCAGGATGTTGAGAAGGGATTGGAAAGTGCGAAGGGTTTTTTGAGGAGTATAGTAGCAAGGGAACTGAATATCAAGTTTGCACCAGAACTTGAATTTATTAGAGTTGAAAATGGATGGATTTCTCAATATTTATAAAGAGAAGGGCCCCACTTCATACGACGTTATAAGGGTACTTAAAAAGATTTTGAAAATAAAGAGAATAGGTCATGCTGGGAATCTTGACCCTATGGGAGAGGGGGTTCTTGTCGTTGGTGTTGGTAAGGCAACGAGGTTTCTCGAATTCATAATGAATGAAACCAAAGAATATCGAGTTAAGGTTAAATTTGGTATCTTAACTACTACCCTTGATTCTGAAGGAGAAGTGATTCAGGAAATGCCGGTACCCGTTCTTGGCGAAGAAAATGTTCGGGAAGTCCTTGCCCAGTTTCAAGGAGAAATCGAGCAGATTCCACCATCTTTCTCGGCGATTAAATTTGAAGGGAAAAGACTTTACGAGTATGCAAGAGAGGGCGTATTTCTTGTTCCAAAGCCGAGGAGGGTGAAGATTAACAAAATAGAACTACTCGAAGTAGGAGAAGATTATATTATTATTGATGTGGAGTGCTCATCAGGTACTTATATGAGATCCCTTGCGAGGGACATTGCACAAAAACTCGGAACTGTGGGAATCGTGAAGGATTTGGTGAGGTTGAGAGTAGGTGATTACAGAATAGAAAATGCAGTGAAGTTAGATGATGCTGCAAAGGTGATAGATTCAATCATTTCTATTCATGAAGGGCTTCCAATGAAAACCGCGATATATTTGAATTCTACAGGAGCATCCATGTTTATGAATGGTAATAGGGTCCCACGACGTTTTATATCCAAATTGTCCTCAGATACAAGAGCTTTCTCTCTTGTGAAGGTTTTTGACCAAGAAGGCAATTTTTTGGGAATTGGCTTTTTGACGTGGGAGGGCGTTGAACCAAAGAAGGTTTACGTGCCAGAGGAATGAAAAATACTTGCATTACCGTTGGCACCTTTGACGGCGTTCATATCGGGCATAGAGAGATAGTCACAACTACACTCAAAATTTCAGCTGCGTTTAAGTTTGAGCCATTGGTTCTGGTACTTAATTACCCGCCTAAATTTAATCTTCAGAACTCAGAGAGATTTCTTATAACTACGGATGAGGAAAAGATGTCTTTATTGAGAGAGCTTACCAACGGGAAGGTGGAGGTCCTTGATTTTACTAAAGAGATAGAATCACTGGAGCCAGAAGAATTCTTAAGCTTCCTAAGAGCTCGATATTATGCCAAGCACTTAGTTGTAGGGTTTAATCATACCTTCGGTAAGGGAAGAAAAGGAGATGTTCCTTATCTTTCTAAGATAGCTGAAAAGTTCGATCTTTGCATTACCGTGGTTCCGCCTGTTAAGATTGAGAATGACGTCGTGAGTTCTTCCTTTATAAGGAGTCTGCTCTACTCAGGAAATGTTAAATTGGCTGCAAAGTGCCTTGGCAGGTTCTACTCTGTTTCTGGAATAGTGGTGAAAGGTGCTGGTATTGCCAAAGAACTTGGATTCAGGACAATAAACTTAGAAATACCCGATAAAAAGATCGTTCCAAAGAAGGGGGTCTACGCTGTCATTGTATCCTTAAGGGGTAAAAATTTCCCCGGTGCATGTTATATTGGGGAAAGTCCTACCCTCGGACTTTCCAGGTTTAGCATTGAGGTGCACCTCATTAACTTCCAAGGTGAAGTATATGGTGAATTGGCAACGGTTCAGTTTGTAGATTTTCTGAGAGAAGACATAAAATTTCCTTCTGTTGAAGAGCTTAAGAATCAGATTTCAAAAGATGTTGTTGCTTCTAACAAGTTAATCTCGCAGTTCCTTTAATCTTTGTTCTAAGACTTTTCTTTTCCCTTCTTCGGTAAGCATATACTCCTTTCTTGCGGTGGCTGTTAAGAGTCTTGCTTTAAGGTGAAGAGCCTCTTTTGCATATTTTTTGTAAGTTGTGTTGGTGTTAAAAAATTCAACTAAAACAACTACATAATGGTAAGCAACATAAATCAAAAGAAGATAGATGGCATATTTCAGAAGTCTTTTTTTCTGAAACTTAGTCAAACCGTGCCTGGTTTTTTATTGCATTTAATCCAGGATAAATAGCGTTTTTACCCAGCTCCTCTTCAATTTCAAGAAGTCGGTTATATTTCGCAATCCTTTCCGATCTTGAGAGAGAGCCTGTTTTAATCATCCCTGTATTCATCCCAACAGCGAGGTCGGCAATTGTGGTGTCTTCTGTTTCTCCAGAACGGTGTGAAACCATTGCAGTGTAACAAGCCGTGTAAGCTAATCTGATAGTCTCTAACGTTTCCGTTACCGTTCCAATTTGGTTAAGTTTTATAAGGATGGAATTGGCAATTTTCTCTCTGATGCCCGTTCTTAATATTCCCGGATTGGTGACGAAAATGTCATCACCCACTAATTGCACCTTTTTACCGAGCTTTTCAGTCAATTTCTTCCATCCTTCCCAGTCTTCTTCAGCAAGTGGGTCTTCCAGACTTATTATAGGATATTCTGATACCAGTTTTTCGTAATAAGCAACCATTTCTTCCGTTGTCAACTGCGTTCCTTCAAAGTTATACTTTCCGTTTTCATAGAACTCACTGGCTGCTGAGTCCAGAGCTACGTAGATATCCTTTCCTGCTTTGTAACCAGCTGTTTCAATGGCTTCTAATAAGGTTTCAATAGCTTCTTTTGCGGTTTTTATTTGGGGTGCAAATCCACCCTCATCCCCTACTGATGTCACTTGTCCTCTGGATTTCAGTATTTTTTTCAAATTCTGGAAAACTTCTGCACCATATCTTAAGGCTTCTGCAAAGGTCGGTGCACCGGCTGGAACTATCATAAACTCCTGAATATCAAGGGGATTGTCTGCATGGACCCCACCGTTTATAACATTCATAAAGGGTACAGGAAGAGTCTTTGCATTAATTCCACCGATGTACCGGTAGAGTGGAATACCCAAGGAATTTGCTGCCGCTCTCATTACAGCCATTGAGACGCCCAGGATGGCGTTAGCTCCAAGTTTTGATTTATTTTCTGTACCATCTAAGTTGATCAAGAGGTAGTCAATTTCTGCCTGGTCAAAAGGTGATTTTCCAATAAGCTTGGGTGCAATGACGTTGTTAATATTCTCTACAGCCTTTTTTACTCCTTTCCCGCCGTATCTTTTTTCGTTGTCTCTAAGTTCAAGAGCTTCCCTCGTGCCGGTTGATGCTCCCGATGGGACCTTTGCCTTTCCTACGGTCCCATCATCCAGAATACAGTCAACTTGAATGGTTGGGTTTCCCCTTGAATCGAGAATTTCCTTTCCTCTGATAAGTTCAATCTTGACTTTCTTCATTTTTTCCACTCCTTAATATAAATAAAAATAGCTTCTATAATCTTTTATATCTTGAAGGTCAACAAGCTTTTGCTGGTATTCACGGAAAGTGAGATCCCATATCCTTGAGTAAGATCCTACAGAGAATTTTGAGTTATTTTTAATTTCTTCGTCTGTCGGTTCAACCCGCTCCAGTAGCTTTACAATGTAGCCCCCATAAGGTTTTGAGATAAACGGGCCATAGAATTCACCAGCATTTTTTAATGAGTAAATAAAACCGCTAAATCTGATGTCTCTTCCAATGAAAGGAGATGGTATGGTTTTGGCAGTGAAATAAGAGGTTGATTCGACAACACAAGGAATCGAAAGTTTTCCAGGAATAGAATCTAATTCTACACCACTTTTTATCAGGTTCATAGCTTTTTGAAGCTCTGCGGATATGAGTTCCATCTTTTTATCCGAAATGTACATCCCCTTAATTCTGGCCCTGACTTCGTTGTCCTCAAAATCAGGGATTACACCTTTGTCTTTTTTGTAAAGGTAGAAAACTTTGTAAGTGTTTTCATCTTTGATCACATCCGATATACTTTTCTTTCTTGATTCTTTTACAAATCTTTTGACCGCCTCGTTTCTAAAGCCAACGTATGGTATAAAGTATCCTTCAATATTGAATTCTTGGGTGTCAAATACTTCTAAATTTAGCTCTTTTGCAGCCTTATCAAATCCTTTCTTTTTTGCCAACTCTCTGAATTCCTCAGCTTTTCTATATGCTTCCTGGTAAGTATTTTCTGAAGGCCGAATTGCAACGTAAATATCCTTTACCCTTATGCTGTCTTTCGCTTTTTCCACTATTTTGAAAAGATAAAAACCTTCTCTAAATTTGAAAGGCCCAGCGACATCGTTGACCTTTAGAGGAGAAAGGGACTGATAAATGGTGTCAAGTTTGGTGTCATTCTTTCTTATCCATCCAAAGTCGCCATGATCGTCGGAGAAATCTCGAATGAGATTTTCAAAGGTTTCACCCTGCTTGTAAAGTTCGAGGGCGGTGTTGATTCGGTCCAAGGCTATGGCTGTGTCTTCTGAAGTAGGGGCCACGCTAAAGACAACGAGTTTCATCGCAGCCCTTGGCGGTCTTTTGAATTTTTCTTTGTTCTTTTCATAATACTCTTGAAGGTCCTTCAGTTCTACTGGTATTAACGAGTCTGGTATCTGATACGCTCTTACGCCGAGATATTTGATTTTAAACCTTGTATTCTCAAGCCGGTAAATAGCTTCTTTCTCCGCTTGCGAAATGTTAAAGGATAGCGCTACATCCTGATTTGTCAACTCCTGCAACAGGTCGATCCTGATTTTCATGAGCTGATTTACCACGTAATCTCTATTCCTCGGATCCTTTAACACCTCAACATACTTGTTCTGATCAAATTTACCGTCGGTATAAAAGTTGGAGTCGCTGAGAATTTCTGCTGGTGGGTTCATAACAAGAATTTGCGTGTAAACATCGTTAGAAAATATCATTTTTCTGTATTTTTCGTCGAATCTGGATAGTTTAATTCTCCTAACGACATCGTAAAAACTGAAATCTCTTATGTTTTTTAATTCATCGGGTGTTAAATTTCTATTTGGTCTTGCCCTTAAAGTTTCTTGGACAGCAAAGGACACCATTCTTTCAAAATCGGTGTAATTGATTTTTATTCCATCAATTTCAGCCATTATCCCTTTATGCCACGGTTTTTGCCTCCCCCTGAACCCAGTTAGGGATGCGCCAAGCTCAAAAAATAGCCATGCGACAAAAGCAATTACAACTATCCAGAGGATTGTTTTTGTAGAAGACCTAAGTTTCTGCATGAACATAAAAAATACCTCCCTTTGTTGATAAGTATAAAAAGAGAATGGCGCTTAATCAAGAAAAAATTTGTTTTTTATTAGTTTAGTCCAAATTTATTTAAGTAATTCTTGTGCACCGAAGTCCCTGTCCGGGGAAAACTCTTGTAAAATTGTTTTTATTTCTTCGCTTGTTTTTCCTCCCAGGTATTCGCTGATGTAGTATCCCAGTCCGGGCCCGAGCATAAACCCTTGACCACACATTCCCACGAGATGCAGAAAGTTTTTGTAACCTTTAAAACCAACAATTGGGTTTCCGTCTGGAGTCATTGGATAAACGCCTCTCCAAGTTCTCCTAACTCTTATATACTTTAATTTGGGCATAACTTTTATCATCCGCTTTGCTACCATTGGGAGAAAGGTTGATGTCTCTCTGAGATCCGTTCCCCAAATAGGTGGGTCAGGGGTTAAGCAAAAAATGATTTGTCCAGTTTTGTGCTGATAAAAGTAAAAATTTTTGCTTCCTTTTTCTGGTTTAATATCCACAATCATTGGGTTTACAAATCTTTCAACCGGTTCTGTAACACCTCCCTCGTGGGAGTCAGGAGTTACCGGTAATTCTACCCCTGCAAGTTTTCCAATATCTGACGCATTCCCTCCTGCGCAGTTTATAACGATGTCAGCCCTGTAGCTTCCACTAAAGGTTTTTACAGCGGTTATTTTCTCCTTTTCAGATTCAAAAGAAATTACTTTTTCACGAAATTTGAAGATTGCACCATGTTTTTTTGCATGTTTGTAAAAACTTTCTATTGAGAGAAGAGGAGAAGCACTCCCATCCCGCGGAGAATAGGTTCCGCCCAGTAAACCTTCAGAATTTATACCGGGAATGATTTTAAGGATTTCTTCCTTTTCGTAAAAATCTATTTCGAGACCGAATTGTCTCTGATATTTGACAAGTTCTTTCAGCGAGTTCCTATCTTCTTCTCTATAAGTTACGAAGGCGTAGCCCCCTTCATAATATTCAATATCGTCACCAGTTTCCTTCTCCCAATTTCTGAATATTTCGAGGCTTTTAAGTCCCACCAAGATCTTGCCAGGTGAAGAGTGAGTTGCTCTAATGCCACCTATAGCGGCCTTATTGGAACCCTGTCCAGGGGCTGCCTTTTCGTCAACCACTAAGGTTTTAAATCCTTTCCTTGCCAGAAAATAGGAGAGTGGGACCCCAACACTTCCTGCACCGATAATAATTACATCAAATTTATTGTTCATTTTTCTTCTCCTTTAAACCCGCCAATGTCCCAAGGGTAACTTCCATGAACAAAGGCCTTTTTTCCCACTCTGTAAATTCGCCTTCTTTTATTCCTTCTTCTTTAAAGAGCCGTTTTATTAAATTTGTACAAGTTTTTCCCTGGCAGGCGCCCATGCCGGCTCTTGTTAAAGCTTTAATTTCATTCATATCCCTGACCCCTTCTCTGATTAGCTTCCTTATTTCACCAGCAGTGACCCTTTCGCATCTGCAAACAATAGCATCATCGGGGATGGCTTCCATCCTTTCTTGTGCATAAGAAGCAGGTTCCAATATTCTGATTCCACTTACTTTCTCGGCAATTTCTCTCGGCACTTTTACTTTTACCAATTTTGTTTTCACGGGAATTGTTCGTACCTTTTCAACAAATCGAAAACTGATAACCTCCCCCTTTCCAAGGACGTTACCTAATCTGTCGGTTAGTTCCACGATGTCTCCCACTTTTATTTTATCGTCACCAAATTCAAAAGGTAATGTTACGATGGGGTCTTCGCCCTTTCTGAAGTCCACAAGAGAGATGGCGAGGCCGGGACATATTGCTACACACATTTCACATCCAATGCACCCACCCTTGTAAATGGGTGGATTTAAGATATTCTCTTCGATGACTATACTATTTTTGGGGCATATTGTGCTACAAGGATTGCAAGGGATTTCCTGAACACAGTTTAAAATAGGGTACACTCCTTCTTTGATTTCAGGGTATTTCATTTCATAAATTTTTCCTGGTTTTGATTTAAGAACCTTTTGCGTTTCGTATAATTCCTTTGGAATTTCCCCTTCGTATAAACCAAGCTCTCTCAGTATTTCATACCCCTTAATTTTGCCAGAGAAAATTGCCGATGACGCTTCGGCAATTTCTTCCGCATCACCAGCTGAGTAGGCTTTAAGACCAAATCTAATAGCTTTTTCATAAAATTCATTGACGGGGTCTAACCCAACGGCAACAAGGACGGTATCGCAATCAAAGGTTTTCTCGGTTCCAGGAATGATTTCAAATTTTTCGTTTACCTTAGCTATTGTAATTGCTTCTACTTTTTCGGTACCATGGACTTTCACGACCGTATGAGAAGTAAAGACAGGTACTCCCAGTTTTAGTAGTTTTTCTTTATGAACGCTGTATCCACCAACCTCTGGCATGATCTCGCACAGGCCCACCACGTTAATTCCAGCTTGGAGGGCATGGTAGGCAGCAATTAAGCCTACATTGCCTCCTCCAACGACGAATAGGTTTTCAGCCGCCTTAACGAGGTCTCTGTTTACCAGTGTTTGAAAAGCGCCCGCGCCGTAGACCCCGGGGAGAGTATTTCCAGGGAACAATATAGATTTTTCTCTGGCACCCGAGGCGACAAGTAAAATTTTGGGCTTAACCAGGACGTATTCCTTTTGATCTTTAAGGATTCCCACTTTTTTGTCGGAAAATACCCATATTGCAATGGAGTTCAACCAGATTTCGATTGAGGGAAAGTTCCTTACCTCTTCTTCCAATTTTTTAGCGATGTCAATTCCTCTCATACCTGCATAGCATGCCTCTACCGAACCGAAAAACTTGTGGGTCTGCAGAACCAACTTTCCGCCGAGTTGATTTTTATCATCCACAATGAGGGTCTTTACGTTTCTCTCTCCGAGAACTGTGGCTGCTCTTAGTCCTGCGGGGCCTCCTCCAATGATCAGAACGTCATATTCATATTCTGGAATATCTTCAAACTCCACTTCGGCGTTAAAGTCCCAGTCGGGTAACTTCGGTAATCTTTCTAACGGATAGACTTCCATCCCCTCTTTTACTAAAGTCATGCAGGCTTTAACTGTGATCCCATCGGCGATGACTTTGCACTGGTCGCATTGCCCATTGGCGCAAAAGATTCCCAGTGGGGCTCCGTCCTTTTGATGTTTTCCAAAGATTCGGATCCCATTAGCGTAGAGTGCTGAAGCGATGGTTTCTCCTTCCCTCGCTTCAAGAGGTCTTCCATTAAATTTGAACGTAATAGTTTTTGCGGGAGTTACTTTTAAGATTGGATGTGAAGTTATTCTGTAATTTTTCATTATTTACCTTCCTTTTTAGTAAGCCAGGTAGGTTACCCTTGAGCTTGTTCTCCTACCCGGTGACAGAGTAAAATGGTCATAGCAATGAACTTTTGAAAAACCCGCTTGTTTCAAGTATTTTTTTACCTCATCCGGGCTATATCCTCTTTCCCGAAATACCGTATAAATTTTTTTGTAGTGATTTCTTTTGTCTATCCTTACAAAAAGGGTAAAGTGAAGGTATACAATTCCGTTTACGTACCGTGATTTCCAGATGGAAATTGTATTGGCCGTTTCTTCAACTCGGGTCAAGTTGTACCACTCGGTTTTGAAAGACCAACTGGTATTGAGATCGAAAATGAAGGGCCCCCCGTTTCGCAGTACTCTCCTAATCTGTTTAAAAGTTTCAACCATTTCTGCTGGCTTCAGAATGTTGTTGAGACTGTCAAAGGTTGAGATGACGGCGTCAAACGAGCTTGGCTTGAAAGGGATATGGCGAAAGTCGGCTGAAACAAGATGTATTGTTAAGAGTTGGTTAGATAATTTTTTCTTGGCTACTTTCAGCATTCCAAGAGAATAATCAAGGCCAAAAATTTCATATCCGTAATCTTTAAGCCTAATGGAAAGGTTTCCAGTACCTGATGCAAGGTCAAGAATCCTCTTTATAGGCTTGAGGGGAGCCATAGAAAGAAGAGTCTTCACATAGCGGGCCCATTCTTCGTAATCCACCTTTTCCATCACTTCGTCGTAATATTCAGCAATCAGACCAAAAGGGTCATTCATTGTGTAAAGTTTAATGGGATTTCTAAGTATCTTCAAACTTTTTGCAATCTGTTCCGTAATTACAAATTGGTTTTTAAATCCAGAAATTCAATTTTATAATTGAGCAATGAAACCGGCACTTAATGCGTATGATATAAGGAAGGACTTTCCAATTTTGCAGCGAAAAATTGGGGATAAACACCTTGTATATTTAGATAATGCCGCTACTTCACAAAGGCCAATACAGGTTATAAAAGCTCTTGAAGAATTTTATATTCTTCATAATGCTAATATCCACCGTGCTATCCATACACTATCAAGAGAATCTACTGAACTCTACGAAGAGGCCCACGAAAAAGCGAGAAAATTTATAAATGCAAGGTATTTTGAAGAGATTATTTTCACTCGGAACACTACCGAGGCTATCAACCTTGTTGCATATTCGCTCTCTTTTAACTTGAGGCCCGGTGATGAGGTAGTCACCACAGTTATGGAGCACCACTCCAATATGGTTCCTTGGCAGATGCTGAGGGACCATTTCGGAATTGAATTAAAATTTGCGAAGCTTGACTCAAAGGGTTGTCTCGATTTAGATCATTTAAACTCATTGATAACCGATAAAACTAAGCTGGTTGCTGTCACCCATGTTTCTAATGTACTGGGAGTGGTAAATCCAATTGAGGAAATTGTAAGAATGGCTCATTCGAGGGGAGCATTATGTCTCGTGGACGGGGCTCAAAGCGTCCCTCACATGCCAGTGGATGTACAAAAAATGGATGTTGATTTCCTTGCCTTTTCTTCCCACAAAATGCTTGGCCCTACCGGAATTGGTGTGCTTTACGCAAGGAAAGAATTACTTGAAAAGATGGAACCTTTTTTGAGAGGTGGAGATATGATATCTACCGTTACTGTTGAAAAACCCGAGTGGAACAAGTTGCCATGGAGGTTTGAGGCGGGTACTTCAAATTTTGCTGATGGTTATGCCTTTGGCGTTGCAATAGATTACCTTGAAAAAATTGGAATGGAGGCTATTTTTTTGCACGAAAAGGAAATAGCCAAACATACCATTGACAGGCTTGTAAACGAAGTTGAGGGGTTAAAAATACTCGGGCCTACGGAAAATCGCATTGGGGTCATATCCTTTTATTTTGAGGATATTCCGCCGGATTTGATTGGCCTTGCCCTTGACGAGGAAGGAATTGCTATAAGAACAGGTTGCCACTGTGCTCAGCCTTTGCATGAACACTTTGGCATTTCTGGGACTGCAAGGGCAAGCTTTTACCTTTACAATACTTTAGAAGAGGCAGATTATTTTGTTGATAAGCTTAAAGAAATTGTAGCAAGATACAGAAATAGTTGAGGGTGGGGTATGTTTTACAGAGACTCAGGAGTTGATATCGGTAGAGGAGATAGACTGGTAGAGTTTTTGAAAAGTATAATTAAATTAAAGTCCGAAAATATCGGTCCATTTGCTGCTATTATTGACCTTAATATTTTGAGGGAGTATAGGGAACCTGTTTTGCTTGCCTCTACTGACGGCATCGGAACGAAGATAGACCTGGCGCTTAAGTGGAAAAAGTTAGATGGACTTGGTTATGATCTCTTTGCCATGTGCGCAAATGATATTGGGGTCTATGGTGCAAAACCTCTTTTTTTTCTTGATTACTATGCCACGGGTTATTTGGATCTCAATGTTTCTAAGGTGGTTCTTAAATCCCTCGTGGAAGCCTGTGAGAAGTACAATTGTGCGCTGGTTGGAGGAGAAACGGCTGAACTTCCGGATGTTGTTGAGAAGGGAAAATTTGATATTGCGGGATTTATTGTTGGAGTTCAGGAAAAGTCGAGACTCCCTAATCCCAATAAAGTTAAACCCGGCGACATTCTCGTAGGGTTACCCTCGTCAGGTATTCACAGTAATGGTTATTCTCTTGTAAGGGCAATTGTGCAAAAGGCACAACTTAAAGCCGAATTTATGCTGGGTGAAAGTACCCTGCGAGATATTCTGCTTGAGCCAACCAGAGTATATGTGGGATTAACAGAGGAAATATTCAAAAGGTTTGAAATAAAAGGGGCTGCCCACATAACAGGTGGGGGTATTCCGGGTAATCTATCAAGAGTTATACCTCCAACTTGTGATGCCGTCATTGATAGGAATTCTTGGGTGATACCACAAGTCTTCAGATTTTTGCAAAGGAAAGGAGAAGTTCCTGAGGAAGAGATGTGGCGAGTATTTAATATGGGTATAGGTTTTATTTTCATAGTATCAAAAAAGGAACTTGAAAGCTTGGTTCAGTTTTTAAAAATTAAGGGTGAAAGTTTTTATATAATCGGTGAAATTACTGAAGGTTCAGGAAGAGTAATATTAAAGTAGCCATAATATTAAGGTTGAAGGTTTAGAATTTCAGGATTTTCGGGGGATTTTTAGTTCAGCTTACAGCTTGTTGAACTTTAGATCCATCCGTTTTCTTTATACCACAATAAGGTTTCGTAAAGTCCTTCAATCAATGTGTAATCAGGTTTGAAACCCGTTTCCATGTAAAGTGGAGTAGGGTCTCCGATCCAGTACTTTTGGGCCAGTTCGTTGGCTTTATCACTGTTGGCTATGGTGGGGGTATTGGTAATTCTGGCAAAGGTTTCGCTCAATTTCAATATCGGTCTAAAGATCCATTCGGGTATAGTAATTTTATGTACTCGTTTTTTCCCGTACAGCGATTTTATGTGTTCTACTATTTGGGTCAAGGTCGTATATTCTGGATTGGATACAAAATATACCCGGTTAATACCAGTATTTTCGCTTCCTATTAACATCTTTATGAGTTTTACAACATCTTTAACGTAGATAATGCTTAGGTACTTCTCACCATTAGGCATGGGGAAAATACCCCACTTTACATACTGGAAAAACCGAAGGGTTTCTTTGTCGTAAGGACCGTAAACGGAAGAAAGTCTAAGGATAGTGTAGGGGTACTGCAGATAATTTATTATATAGTTCTCAGCCATAAGCTTCGATTTACCATACCAGCTGACGGGCTCAGGTGTATGTTCCACTTTTTTCGGAGTTAGTTCCTTTGAGGGGCCTTGTGCGCTCTGGCTTGAAAGGAATATGAATCTTTTGAGGCTTTCAGGTTTCGCAGTGTTGATCGCATCAATGAGGTTTTTGGTAGTAGTGTAATTTCCTGAAATGAAATCTTCCTTTTTCAATGCCTTTATTACTCCTGCGCAATGTATAATTGTGTCAAGGTCTTTCACGAAATCTATAAGGGATTCTGGATTTTTAAAGTCACCGTAATAAAGCTCTGCCTCTGGCCAGAGTATCTTTTGATTCTTGGAACGCATGAGCAGTTTAATGGTATGACCATTTTTTAACAGCTCGGGAACTAAATTCCGTCCTATGAAACCCGAGGCACCTGTAACACCTATTAGCATTGATGTTTACTCATTATATTGGATTAACCTTATAATTCAAAATATGCATGGTTTTATCTTTGATACCAAGGAATGGAAAGTTGTAGGTATTGATGAGAATGGGTATGGACCACTTATAGGTCCATTGGTGGTTACTGGTGTCAAGATCAGTATAAAAGGTACAGATCCACTTTCTGCCTCAGAGGCAGAAGGATACCGCTTTCCTATACCTGTAAAAGATAGTAAAGACCTGTTTAAAAGAAGCAAGGGCAGTTACCGAATGGGTGAATCGGTAGTTTTGACCTTTATTAAAATGTTGGGTGAAGAAGTGAGGAGTTTGAATGAATTAATTGAAAAATTTGGGATTCAAAAGGTTAATTTAAATTCCTATGGGCTTTCTGATTTGGAAATACCTCTTTTTGGTGGCTTTGTAAACGAGAGGCTTATTAACTATTTTAAAAATTGTGGGATTGGTTTAGAGGAAGTGAAGTTTTCAGTCCTTATGGCTGATAAATTTAACGAACTCATTTCTTCCCTTGACAATAAGGCACTTCTTGATTTCCGAATTTTCACCGAGCTCATGAAAAGGTTTGATTCCTCCCACTTTTTGATGGGAAAGATCGGTGGAACTTCAAAATACGGAAGATTTTTTGAAACTTTTGGCTACCAATACAAAGTTTTAGAAGAGAGATTTGATTATTCCGCCTACGAAATCGAAGGCGGAAATTTCCTTTATTTTATAATGGATGGCGATAAAAAGTTTTTACCAATTATGTTTGCTGGAATTGTTGGAAAATACGTGAGAGAATCGGTGATGTTGGCATTATCTAAGGCTGTTGGTTACGAGGATGAAATTCCTTATGCATCTGGCTATTTTCACGATGCCAAAACCTACAAGCTGATTTCTAAGTTGCCTACTGAACTTAAAAATAAATGGGTAAGAGTGCGTTAAATTTTAATCAGCCTAAGGATCTATGCTTTTCTCCTATTGCTTTTGCCAGTTTTTCGAGAGACTCATAGGCGCTTTGATCTGGTAAACCCTTAAAGGAGACTACATCAATAACTTCACCTTTGAAGTTGGTGAAAATGTTTTTAAGGTCATCAACGGCTTTTCCTCCCCATCCGTAAGAGTTAATTATGGCTAAATATTTTGTTTTTGGCCTTAGTGCGTTGGCGAGATACGTATAGTAAACGGCAAGGGGATGGGCACTGGCAAGTACTGTGGGTGTGGCTATGATTAGCGTGGCAGCGTCAATCAAAGCCATTGCTATTTCTCCGGTGTCTGCGACAGTGAGGCTATAAACTTTTACGTTAACTCCTTCGTCGATAAGTTTTTGTTCTAAGAATCTTACAGCTCTTTCAACGCTATGGTGCATAGAGACGTAAAGAAGGGCTACCAAGTTTTCCACTTTATTGGATGACCATTCCTTATACGCGCTGATTATGAATTGCGGATTTGTGTAAATTGGACCATGACTTGGGCAGATCATTTTAGGAGAAAAATTCTCTATTTTCTCAATGTTTTTGGGTATCATATTTCTAAATGGTGCCATTATTTCTGCGTAGTATCTTTTGGCTGCGTTGTAAAGTTCTGGTGTCCCATCACTTGTAAATTCTGTCGTAGCCAGGTGTGAACCAAAGAAATCGCATGTGAAGGCGATTTTATCTTCTAAAAGTAGGGTTGTTTGAGTCTCTGGCCAGTGTACCCAAGGTGTCATAATAAATTTGAGGGTTTTTCCTCCAAGGTCAATGGTGTCTCCTTCTTTTACCACCATAAGTTTTTCCTGAGGGATTTGGAGATGGGTTTTTAGGAGTTCAGCGCATTTTTCATTTGTAACAACAATTGATTCGGTAAATAGATTTAGAACTGCCGGAATTGCACCTGAGTGATCCTGCTCTGCGTGGTTGGAAATGATGTAGTCTATTCTGTCTATACCTATAGCTCTTAAGTCGCTGAGAAATTCTTCAATCTTTAAAGTATCGGTTGTGTCGATAAGGGCGGTCTTGCTTTTACCTATAATAAGGTATGCATTGTAAGTAGTCCCTTCGGGTAGGGGAATCAACTCGTCAAAAAGTCTTCTTTCCCAGTGCAATGTGTTAATTAGATACAAATCATCTTTGATTTTTTTTACAGCCATATTTACTCCTTTTTCTCTTCTTTTAAGTATGTAGAAGCAGTTTTGGGTGTTTTCCCTTTAACTTCTTTGTGATAATAGTCGTAGGTCATCGGTGTTTTTTCAGATAATATGTCAGCATCAAGAACTTCTCCGACAAAAATTGTGTGGGTTCCTGCATCAAGGCTGTTTACAACCTTGCATTCAATGAATGCACAGGTGTAATCCATTATCACAGGCAAGTTATTGTCAGTAATTCTGTAGTTTACGTTTTCAAATTTGTTAAGGTCCCTTCCACTTTTGAATCCAAATTTGCCTATGAAGGTGAAGGGGGCTTCCTCGGTGAGGACTGACACCGAAAATTTCCCGCTTTTTGAGACCATTTCATGGGTTAAGTTTAATTTGTTAAGGGCAACTGCAACCTTAATAGGTTCTGCTGTAACCTGAAAGACCGTGTTGGCTATTTGCCCATTAATTTTTTCACCCTCTTTCGTTGCCACAATGTAAAGGCCGTAACTTAATTTTGTTAATGCAAAGAGGTTCATGTTAAATTTTCTCCTTTTGTAAAAAACTTTCAAGTTTTTTAATGTACTCACCCGACTTGAGTTCTGAATCCCTCAAGAAGAGGCTAGCTTTTGGCCGTATACCAGCTATTTTACAAATCTGTTCGATGATTTTTGCATTTTTTTCACCAAATCCCGATACTGATATTAGTGTAATTTTTGAATTTTTAAGGTTTTCGGAGAATTTTCTTAGAAAACTTGCTACTGGGGCAGGAAGATGGCCCGCCCAAACCGGAGTGACCAGGTAAATGTGGTTGAATTCTTCTCCGATTCCTCTTGACAATGTAAAAGGTACGTTCTTTTTAGTAAGTGCATAGAAGGCGTCCTTAAAGAAGTTCCTTTTTGATTTGTCTTCAATCTTTGAAAGGTATATGCCTTTTAGCCTTGAAATCTCAAGGGCTATTTTCTGATTGTTCCCGGTTCCTGAGAAGTAAACTATTATCTCGCTCAACTTTTCTCTCCCTTTTTCATTAAACAACTCCTACATATTCCCTTTAAATAGAGATCTTGAGTTTTTACAAGGTGTCCTTCTCCTACTTTTTTGGAGGTAAAATCGGGTATTTCAACTTCGATGTCGTATATTTGACCACATTCAATGCAGTGGAAATGGACATGGGGTTCGATGAATGCGTCTACCCTGAGTTCCTTTGAGTCTACCGTCACCAGCTTAATAACTCCTTTTTCCGCCAACGCTTTAATTGTATTGTAAACAGTAGTTTTTGAAAGGGTTGGCAATTCAGCACTTAAGTGTATATATATTTCATCAGCGGAGGGATGGGTTCTATTTTTAAGCAGGAACTCAAGAATTTTTATTCTTTGAACAGAGGGTTGAATATGGTGCTTTTTTAAAATATTTTTTGCCTTCTCTATAATCTCGTTTTTCACTTAAAAACCTCCCCGGTTTCCTTTGCCCAAAGAAGCATATCTAAATGGGCGAAGGGAATGCCTATTTGATTAGAAAATTCTTTCATTTTCTCTTCTATTAGCATATAACTTTTTGGGGTAAGAGATTCTGGTAGTCTTCGGATAACCCCTATTTTAGCAAGGTTACGGAGGATATGTCTGTCAAGGATTGCAAGGTCAAAATGTCCTGTGTTTCTCAGAAAGTGACTGGCCTCTTTCATTCCCAGTCCCTTGAAATTTTTCATAAGAAATGTTCTCTTTTCCTCAGGGGGTGTTGAGTCTTTCACAAATTCTTTGAGATTAAAGCTACTTTCTTCTATTTTTCGCAGATTTTGGGTAACAAATTTGGCTTTATTATTGGGAAATCTAACTCCTTTTAAAAATTTTTTAATTTCCTCTTCTGAAGGGTTTAGATATACCTTGCTGTCAAAAATATTTTCTACCGCTTTCCAGCAAACCTTTGCCTTTGATTGCGGTGTTAAGGTGCAAAAAATGAACTCCTTTAAAATCTCAGTTTCACTGCCATCTTTTTTTGCCCTAAATTCTTCAAGCCTCTTCTCTATATGATCCCTCAGGTTCTCGTAGAGTCTGATAAGATGATCTATTTCATTCATTTTTCAACTTTGAATAGATTTTAATGTCAAAAACAAGTTGCTTCAAATTCGATTTCAACTTTATGCCTTAGCGGACCGTGGCCATGTCCAATGGGTGGCGCATTTTTTATGGCCCTCTGAATGTACTTTTTTGCTATGCAAACTGCGTCTTGAACGGAATAATTCATGGAGAGGAGCGCTGCTATTGCAGAAGATAGGGTACATCCCGTGCCATGGGTCGAGGTCGTTACTATCTTTTCGCCTTTAAATTTCCAGAAGCCATCTTTCCCAATCAAAATGTCAATAACTTCTTTGGATTCTAAGTGGCCTCCTTTGATTAGTACCCATTGGGTGCCTTTTTCCAGAATTTTTTCTCCCGCTTTAATCATATCCTCTTCTGTGGAAATTTCCATTTCTGCCATGATCTCTGCCTCGGGAATGTTTGGAGTTACAACAAAGGCTGCGGGTAAGAGAGTATTAATAAGGGCATCTATTGCATCGTCTCTTAGCAATTTGGCTCCACTTTTTGCGACCATTACTGGATCGACTACCAATTTGTCTACATTAAATTTGATCATGCATCCAGCAACTACTTCTATGATTTCTCTCGTAAAGAGCATTCCAGTTTTTACAGCTCCGGGGGGTATGTCTTCAAAGACCGTTTCTATTTGTAACTTTACGAAATCAGGAGTGACGGGATAGATCCCAGTCACTGAATAAGTATTTTGAGCGGTTAAAGCGGTTATCACGCTCATACCATAGACATCAAAGGCTTCAAAGGTTTTCAGATCTGCTTGGATCCCTGCTCCGCCACCTGAATCGCTACCTGCAATGGTCAGTGCTATACCCTTGTAAGGTTTCATTTCCTCCTCCTAATTCTAAAAGTTTGAAGTTCTGGCAAATTGAAGCATATAAAGGTGATAATACATACCTTTTTTCTCAATTAGTGATTCATGAGTTCCCTCTTCTACTATTCTACCATCATATATAACAAGTATCTTATCTGCATCTTTGATCGTTGAAAGCCTGTGGGCTATTACGATTGAGGTTCTACCTTTTAAAATATTTTTGATTGCCTGTTGAATTAAATTTTCCGTGTACGAATCAACATTGGCAGTAGCCTCATCTAGGACAAGGATCTTGGGATTAAAAGCCAGTGCCCTTGCAAAGGAAAGAAGTTGCCTTTCTCCAACAGAAAGAGATGCGCCTCTTTCTCCCAATAATGTTGAGTAACCGTTTTCCAACCTTTCAATGAAGTTGTGGGCGTAGACACTTTTAGCGGCTTCAAATACTTGTTGTTCGTTTATTTGTGAGTTGTAGAGGGTGATATTTTTTTTGAGTTCACCAGAGAAGATGAATACGTCTTGAAGTACGAGCCCCATCTGGGACCTTAGGTGATCAAGATCGTACTCTTCAAGAGGAATATCATCAATCAGTATTTGTCCTTTCTGGTATGGGTAAAAACCGAAAATTGCTGATATAAGGGAAGTTTTGCCTGCCCCTGTGGGACCAACGATGGCTAAGGTTTCTCCGGGATTTGCAACAAAGCTTATGTCTTTTAATACCCAGTTTTCTGAGTCATAAGCCAGCCACACATTTTTAAATTCAACCTTACCTACAATTTCTCTTTTAAGCCCTTTCCCCTTAGGCTCTATGGGTTCGTCCAAGAGTTCAAAGATCCGATCCCCGGCAGCCATCGCTGACTGCATGATGTTGTATTTTTCTGAAAATTCCATAATAGGCTGGAACAACATGTCAATGTATGATAGAAAAGCCACCAAAGACCCGAAAGTCAGCATATTTCTAATTACCTCACCTCCGCCAATCCAGATGATTAAAGCGACCGTTATTGCCCTCAGAAAATCTATGATGGGTCTAAAAGTTGCAAAGACGTAAAGTTGTTCAATGTTCGCATCGAATAATTCTTTATTGTAGCCGCGGAATTTATTCTTAACAACATTTTCTAAGTTGAATATTTGAATTATTCGTATTCCAGAAATGCTCTCCTGCACAAAGGCGTTGAGTAGTGCCAGTTTTGCCCTTACTTTCCTGAAAGCGTTTCGGACTTTTACTCTAAAAATAATTGTTACCACGAGGAGAATAGGTGCTACAGTGAGGACTAAAAGAGTGAGTTTCAGGTTCATTTTAATCATTATAATTACTACACCGATGATGACAATAAAGTCTTTTATCAAGTGGATTAACACGGAACTTAGCATTTCTGCAATAGCAGAAACGTCGTTAGTAGCCCTTGTGACAAGACGGCCTGTAGGGTTTTTATCAAAGTATGAAAGGGGGAGGTTCAGCATGTGTTTTGTTATAACCATCCTCATGTCGTACATTACCTTTTGAGTCACGTATTGGAGGGTATAACCTTGGAGGAAGGAGAAGAGAAAGGAAAGAAATAATAGTATTATAAGTAATGTCGCTAATTTGTAAACTTCTTTGATGTCTTCTCTGCGAATCTGAATTATCTGGGGTTTTGATAAAATATTGATTTTGCTTTGTTCGACCGCAAAAAGACCATTTGAAGCTCTTATAAAAAGATTTTCTTTTTCGGGAATCACGTCTTTTGTTAAGATATATTTGGCTGTACCAAAGGCTTTTTCCCTTTCAAGTTCCGCGGAGATTTCTCTGGAAAGGGCTGGCCTTTTTATTAAGACTTTCCCATTTTCCAGTCTTACTATGTAGTTTTCTAAGCCATATTTTTCAATGTAAGTGGTGTCTGTAAGTTCAATGTAAGATGGCATTATGTGAAAATCAATTGCCCTTCTGTTAATGGCTGGGATGGCAATTTGAATAGCACTTGTGATAATCAAGAATGTAAAGGCTAAAACTATGCTCTTTTTGTAAGGCTCCGCAAATTTAAGTGTTCTTCTAAGTACTTTTCTGTCAAAGAGTTTTCCAGTTGCTTCAACATGTGAACCGTGGCTATGACTGCCGAACAAGTCCTTCCTCCATTTTTTGTAATTCAAAGATATATTTGTAAAAGCCTTCCCGTGATATAAGCTCTTCGTGAGTTCCCCTGTCCACTATTTTACCGTCTTCCAGCACGAGAATTTCGTCCGCATCCATAATTGCAGAAACCCTGTGTGAAACGATGATTGTTGTTTTATCCGCCAAAAAATCTTCTAAATTGCTGAGAATTTTGTTTTCCGTTTCAGTATCAACAGCCGATAGTGCATCATCTATAATGAAAATAGGTGCATTTTTCACAATGGCTCTTGCTATGGCTATTCTTTGCTTCTGCCCACCGGAAAGGGTAATTCCTCGTTCTCCGACAAGAGTGTCAAGCCCATCAGACATTTTCATAACCTCATCGTATATCTCTGCAAGCTTTAGTGCATTTATTATTTCTTCTTCTGTCGCATCAACTTTACCGTAAGCTACATTCTCTCTTATAGTAGCCGAGAACAAAAGACTTTCTTGTGGAACGAAGCTAATTGCATTTCTTAAGTTTGTAAGATCATGGTGAGTTATATCTACGTCATCGATGTAAATTGAACCCTCGGGTGGGTCAAAAATCCTTGGTATAAGATAACATAGCGTACTTTTTCCTGCCCCTGTTCTTCCAATAATTCCAAGTTTTTTACCCCTTTTAAGCTCGAAATTGATATCTATAAGAACGGGGCGTCCGCTGGTGTATGAGAAGGTGAGGTTTTTTATCTCAATATTTCCTTCTATTTTTATCTTTCTCGGATGTTGCGGATTTTTTATTTCGGGTTCTACTTTGAGAATCCTTTCGATTCTATCCATTGAAGCAGAACCGCGTTGTAAAATATTTACAAGGAAACCCACGGCAATCATTGGCCAGACCATCATACCCAGATAGCTTGAAAAGGCTACAAAATCTCCGAGAGATATTTCGTTGAGTATGACTTTTCTTCCGCCGAAGAATAAAAGAATTGCAAAGGATAGTGTGGCACCCAGCTGTATACCGGGTTCAAATAGGCTTGAAACCTTTGCAAGTTTCATATTTTTCTTGAAATACAATTCATTAGTGATTCTGATATCCCCTATCTGGCCATCAACTTGCGAGAAACCCTTTAGAACTCGAATTCCGACTATAGATTCCCTGATCTTTTCAGTAAGTTTGGAAAAGGTTTCTTGGACTTCTCTGAAGTATCGATAGTTGAGTCTACCTGAAAAGGATATGAGCAGGCTAATCAGCGGAAGTGGCAAAAGGGCGTAAATCGTTAGCATAGGCGAAATTTTAAACATTATAGCGAGTGAAAAAGTTGAATATATTAATATATCCGTGATTTGGACTAAACTCATTCCTGTTGCCATTCTTACAGCATCGGTGTCGTTTGTTATCAGGGCCATTAATTCACCTGTTCTCTCTCTGTTGAAAAAGCTTGCAGAGAGCCTTACAAGGTGGAAATATATTTCTTCTCTTATGTCTCTCTCTACTTTTCTCGCTGTTCCCATTATGAAGTATCGCCAGAAAAATCTCAGGATTGCAATAATGAGGGTCAGTCCAAGGATGTAAAGGGCATATTTACCAAGAATCTTAAAGGTAGCCTGTCCAGATTGTAAAAGGTTAATACTTTTTCTTATTATGAGCGGTATTATCAGTTGTGCTCCATCAACGATAAGGAGGCTAAGTATGCCGAGAAAAACGGAAAGTTTGTACTTCCAGAGTCTTTTTAGTATTCCTTTCATAGAATTGCTCTAATTATTGCACCCCCCTGAATTAGCAAAACTGGTAATAGAACAGTTGAGTAAACTTCTCTAAAGGAAATTTTGTAGTATTCTTTCGTAGTAATTAAGCAGAGATGGAAAGGCGACAGCAGGACGCCGCTAATTGCAGAAATGTATGCTAAATATGGGAATGCAGAATTCTGTGCAAACAATATGGATAAAATTGGTGCAGTGGAGCCAATCCCTGCAGAGGTGATGCCAGTTAGAAAGGCCATAATCATTGGTAAAATGATTACAGGAACAATTTGTGGAACATTATGTCTTTCTAATAGATTTGCAAAGCTGGTAAGAATATCGGTGTTTTCTACCACTCCTTTGAAAATCAAAACAACGAACACGATAAGGGTAATTTCTGAAAAAATTGAGTTTTTAATTGTTGTAAAGATTTCTTTAATCTTTGCTCTCTCGATTAGAAGTAGTAAAATCAAGACGGTGAGAAGGGTGAATTTCATATCAACTTTTAGAAGCGTTAACAGAATTATCAAAATAACAGGCCAGAGTGCTGAAAGTAGGTACTTAACTATTTCAACACTATTGGCTTTTATTTTATGACCGTTGCTATTACCTTTTACCTTTGTGAATAGAAAGAACAGACCGATGATAAAAGCGAGGCCAGTGTAAGGGAGAGTAGAAATAATGAAATCTTTTACGGGTATATTGGCAAGTCCTGCTGCAATTATTAAGGCGCCGTAAAGAGGCCAAGAAAATTCACAAACGTGTCTGAACCAATAGTTGAAGAAGAATATCCATTTTTTTCTTGCATTCAACTTTTCTCCCGCTTTATCACTTAGATCTGCTGTTAACATTGCTCCTGCTGGCATTGGTAAGAGCCCGAAAATTAGGGGTGGTACAACCAGCGAATATCTAATGTCTCCAGATAGGGATGAAATTAATTTTAGAACTTTAAGATGGAAGTTTTTTATTTTGAAAGTAGTGGTAATCGCCTGAACTAAAACGACGAGAGCAAGAAGATTGAAAAAGGTGTAGTTGAAAATTTTAGGAGTTTCAGAAATTTTGAAGTGACCGAATATAAAAAATAGGATCGCTAACGCAAGAATGAAAATGGTAGTGGAAAGAAGTCTATTGTTTTTTAGCATTTTTAGGGGATGAATATTCCGGTAATTTATCCTTCATTTTATTCAGCAGTTCTAAGAATTTTTCTTTTTCTTCTTCTGTGAAGTCAAGCATTAATTTTCTTAAAAATTCAACTCTTTTGTCAATAACCCTCTGAATTACTTCTTCACCCTGTGGGGTCAACACTACAATTTCGCTTCTTCTATCTGCTTCAACCTTTGCTCTCTTTACGAATCTCCTCTTTTCCAATCTTTCAACGATTCCTGAGATGGTGCTTTTTGCAAGGTAGAGGTCTTTTGCCAGGTTGGTCTGGTTAAGTGGTCCACAGAAGTAGAGGTGTACCATAAGGTTAAACTGGGGAGGAGTGAGATTAATCTCCTTTAACGCAGTTCTCCCTTCCTTCGTTACCTGGGAATAGACTTCCCTCATTACCCTTTCAACATCTCTTTCTATCATAACTAAACCTCCTGTTCGTATTGCTAACTATTTTATGTGAAAAATGGTGGTCAGTCAAAATTTGCTCATATTTTAGTCTTTTTTGCGTTAATTTCTAAGTTTCTATTTCAAACTGTGAGTTTTATAATTACATTCAATATGGAGTCAATCAAACTCATTTTTAATGTGGGTTATGGTCCTTCTTCATCCCATACAATGGGTCCCGTTGAAGCCCTCAGAGTGTTTCTAAGAAAGTTCCCCAAAGTGGTTTCTTTGAAGATTACGCTTTTTGGAAGTCTTGCTGCCACCGGTAAGGGTCATCTCACTGAGGAGGCTTTGCGAAAGTCCTTTGATGGTAAACTAGAAGTTTTGGAAAAACCTGATGAGTATTTACCTCTACATCCCAATGCATTAAAGTTCGAGGGCTTTGACAGTTCAGGAAATCTTATCGCCGAGAAGGTTTTTTACAGCATTGGAGGAGGCATAGTAAAGACCGAAGAAGATATTTTTAAAAAAGAAGACGTCTATCCGTTAAACACTATGGAGGAGATTCTGGATTGGTGTGAATCAGAGGGTAGGAGCTTTTGGGAGTTTGTTGAATTTCACGAGGGAAAAGAGATCTGGAATTATTTAAAAAAAGTATGGAAGGTAATGGAGGATTCAATAGCTCGGGGTTTGAATAATGAAGGTGTTCTCCCTGGAGAGTTACACCTTCCCAGAAAGGCCTGGTCATACTACATTAAGGCAGTGAATTCTAAAAATATTAAATACAATAAGGGTAAAGTCTTTTCTTATGCCCTTGCGGTGGCTGAGGAGAACGCAGCAGGAGGGCTTATTGTAACAGCGCCCACCTGTGGATCCTGTGGAGTTGTCCCTGCTGTGCTTTACTTTTTAAAGGAAGAGTATAATCTTACTGAAGATAAGATTCTTAGAGCCCTTGCTACTGCAGGTCTTGTTGGTGCGCTTGTTAGGGAGAATGCTTCCATTTCCGGAGCAGAGGTGGGTTGTCAGGGCGAGATTGGAGTTGCCTGTGCTATGGCTGCTGCTGCAGCTACTCAAGTTCTTGGTGGAACAATCTTTCAGGTTGAGTATGCTGCCGAAATGGGGATTGAACATCATCTCGGGCTTACCTGTGACCCAATTCTTGGATATGTACAAATCCCCTGTATTGAAAGAAATGCGGTTGCAGCCGGTAGGGCTTTAGAGTGTGCAGTTTATGCTCTCTATTCTGACGGGAGACATATGATTTCCTTTGATTCGGTCCTTAAAACGATGATGGAAACGGGAAGAGACCTTCCCTCGGCTTATAAAGAGACTGCAAAAGGGGGGCTTGCCCTTCACTGGAGAGATAGAAAAAAGAGATGAAGTTTCTTTTAAAAATTGTCGTTAGCTATTACATATTTATCCCAATGGATGATACACAATTTGACCATCTTAGGGCTTATGGGGTGGTCTATAACTCTTTAAGAGCTGGAGTAAAAGCAGAATGGATTCTTAATTATAGAGGGGGGTCCTTTCTCCTTGATGATGCAAAGATCGTGCATGAACTCCTTTCAATTACAGGAGTATCATATGAATTGATCCCCGAAGAAAAAGTGGTAGAACTCCAAGAACGTTCCAAAAGCGAGAATTTTGAGTTTATTATTCTCGAAAATGCGCCAAGGGTAGGTGTTTATGCGCCACCTTATTATGAGCCGTGGGATGACCCTGTTATTATGGTACTTGAATATGCACAAATCCCTTTTGAACAGATATACGACGAAGAGGTCTTAAACGGACGTCTCAAGGATTTTGACTGGCTTCACTTGCACCATGAAGATTTTACAGCGCAATTTGGGAAGTTTTATGCTTCTTATGGAAACGCTGATTGGTACAAAAAGCAGGTGGAATTTAAAAAGTCACTTGCTTTAAAGCTTGGGTTTAGAAATGTGGCCGAATTGGAGAGGGCGATTGCTAAGACCTTTTATAATTATATCAGCGGGGGTAAATACTTATTTGCTATGTGTTCTGCCCCCATAACCTTAGATATCGCACTTGCATCAGAAGGCGTCGATATTCTGGATGTTCCTTTCGATGGAACGCCCTTTGATCCAAATTGTAATTTCAAACTCGACTATTCAAAAACTATTGCTTTCAGAGACTTTAAACTTTTTCCACAATTTTATGTATATGAACACTCCGATGTGGACATGACTCAGGAAGTAGCACAGCTGGGAGAGGAGAATGCTTACTTTGTCCTGCACCAATTTTCCCCCAAGATTGACCTTATTCCCTGTATTCTTACTCAGAATCACAAGACGGTTATAAAAGACTTTCTGGGGCAGGACACCGGTTTTAGAAGAAGTAAATTGAAAAAAAACACAGTGATTCTTGGTGATGTTCCTGGAACTGAGTATGTCAAGTATATTTATGGTGAACTGGGAAAGGGTTTTTTTACTTTTCTGGGAGGGCATGACCCTGAAGATTTTCAGCATTTTGTAGGGGATCCACCTACGGATGTGGCAAAATATAAGAATTCTCCAGGGTACAGGTTGATTTTGAACAACATTTTTTTGCCTTCAGCCCAGAAGAAAAGGTTAAAAACTTAATTAATCCCAGATCAAAATTTGATTTTGAGGAACTTTTTTTCTCAATTTTCTCGTCGGGTTCACCGCAAAAAAATTTCCCGAAGCTTTAAGGAAGTAAATGTCTTTATGGTGATCTGCATAAGTGATTGAATTTTTCAGCTCAATCCCCTCCTTTTTTGCGATCTCCTTCAAAATAAATTCCTTATTTTTACCAAAGGGAATTTTCCCCTTTAGTTTTCCGGTAAATTTACCATTTCTTGTTTCAAGAAACGATGCATAATATCCTTCAAGTTTTAAATAGTCACTTACCACTTGGGCAATAAAGTCGGGGGCCCCGGTAATGAGAAAAAGCCTATAACCTTCTTCTCTTCTTTGTTCTATATGGTCTATTGCTTTTTGGGAGATAGCCTTAATAATCTTATTTTGGGTTGATTTAAGCACTTTATAAACGTGTTCAACTTTTAACCCGTGATAGTAAGCCTTAGAATTTTTGAAATTTTTGTATCTAAAAAGTGATTCGAGCAGCCATAATACTACACCCGATGGCGAAATTTGTAGGTTTCTGAAAAGAATTTTCAAAAATCTTATTTCTGAAGAGGGATTTGGTATTAATGTTCCATCTAAGTCAAAGAAGCAGGCTTTGTTCATTTGTTTTTGAGGTAGGGCCAGGCATCTAAAATCACTGGAAGACCTCGTACTATGCAAATTATTAGTGATATCCAGGCGAAGGCAAGGGCAACTCCGTGAATGTTGAAAGATAATTTTCCATGAATGGTTAATAAGTCAACCCCAAGAAGCGTAAAGGCGATGGCCTTTGAAATAGCGTAGCCGGTTCTGAAGTAGCCTGAGGTAACAATAAATCTGGCGATCCTATTAGTATGCATTTCATAAGGTTTTACACCTTTCTTGAAAGCCGAACTCCTTATTGTATCCACCAAAACGTCTCTGGTTATTACAATTACTGGAAACCAAAAGGAGATTCGTCCCTTTGCCGCGTAAAAGATCCAGAATATGAATTCAACAATTCGATCGCCTGTTATATCAAGTATAGCACCAATCTCCGATTCTGCATTAAGGGTTCTTGCGAGGAAGCCGTCAAGGAAGTCTGTAAAGATTATTACTACGATTAGAATGCAAGCTGCAAAGGTAGTACCATACCTCCCAAGGTCGAGAAGATAAAGGGTAAAAAAGCTGAGCAGTATTCTCAATATGCTTACTATGTTTGGTAGGTTTCTTCTCATTTTACCACCACTATTTTTTGGATCGTTCTAAGGTCTTTAGCTTCTACTTTTATAAAGTATACTCCAGGAACTGCGTTTTCAAAAGGAATTTGGATGGTAGAGTCATTTGTGTCTGCTTGGATTTCTGTTTTAGTAAAAAGGCTGCCATAAATGTTGTAAATGAAAATTTTAAAGGTTCCGGAAATTCCTGGAGGAATTTTTAATTTTATAGGCGTTTCTGCTTTTATAATGCTGTTGATGACAATCTTTTTAAGGTTCAAACTGTCTCTTACAACTGATGAATCAATAATATAAGTGAAATATTCTTCACCCTCAATATTTCCGTTTTGTGTCAAAGGTCTCGGAACCTGCCATTGCAAAGCGCCACCGTCTTCTGTTGAGTAGGAACCCACAGCGATGTAAATAACCTGTAAATTTCCGTAGGGTGATAAATCGATGACTCCTTCTAAATAACCAAAGTCACTGTAATAGGAGGTGCATTTAAAATGGATTGTGTCTGCTATTAAGGTACCAGTTGAATCGAACCAGCCTACAAAATCGTTGTTATCTTCGTCAGCCAGGAAGAACTGATATCTTCCAACCTCTCCCAGCTTTGCCCATGGTGCATTTACCATAGCAGAGGGATCAAAAGATATAAAAATGAAATGATCATTGAAAAAGTATCCTGACTGGTTCGCCGAGGCGTTACCTGCGGATTCAGTTGCAACGTAAGCCTTTTTGTGTTTCGATCATAGTAACCGTAAAGATGCATATTTTCATTTTGGGCTAAAAGAAAAGCAACTCTATCAAGGATGCCGTCTAAGACGAAATCCTGGAATCCAACAGTGTATGAATAATTCTGGCCATTGTTGTTATCCCAGTTCTCATTTTGATAAGGTGAGTTGTCTTTTGCACGAATAGCGAAGTATACCCTGGTACCAGTAGGTTGAGGAGGTAGGTAGACACCGTAAAGGGTAGAATCTGGTTCGTGGTTTCCGTTATAATCCCGGTTTTGACCATCATCGGGAAGCATTGGGATATCTGTGTAGGATTGCCAGTTATTGTTTGTGTATCTTACCCAAGCACCTAATATACCAGAAGGATCGAGAATGTTACAGGTCACAAGCACACTATCCGTTTCAAGTATGTTGTAATTCGGGCTAAAGGTTGTATTCCAAATTCTTGGACCTTCCCTGTCTCCAGGACCCGGTAAGTCTATGTCCGGAACACCCTTTCCTGCGTAAAAGTAAATTGTGTAAGTTCCATTTTTGCCTCCAACTTCTATGAGCTCTGCTCCCGACGACATTTTGCCAAGGAAATTAAAGGTCAATCCAGTCCCGGATGGGTAGAGGAATACCGCTTTGACAGAATCGTAAAGGCTTTCGTATCCACCATAGGTCCATCCATTTCCACTAATCCCGTATAGGGGCCTCATGTTGTATCCACTAAGAATCTGTCTATAGAGTGAAGGTGTTACACCAGCCTTTGTCCAGTTGGAGTAGAGGGAGTTATATGATACTGAAACAAAGTTTTTACCAGGTGTTAGTTTTATTATTTTTGTTAGGTCACTTTGCGGGTTTCCGTCCCACGCATAGCTCTCAGTAAAAGTAATAATTGCGGTGTCAACTGAGTAGGACATATTTACGTCAAACCATGAATTCTCACCTTGTGAATCATTGAAAAGGCCGGGATGTCCGCCATCGTTGTAATCGCCTTCACCATTCCAGTTACTCATAAGATTTCCAACAACACAAGAAGTATCAGAAGTAAATACTACAAGGGCTCGACCTCCTCTTCGATCGAAAATTAAGCACAATTTATCATTGTAAATTGCATATTCTCTAATTCCATCTGCATCCAAGTCCATACTGTCAATTCTGGGGATTTCTTGAAATCTGAGAGAATCAAGCCAAATTGCGCCGTAACCAAAAATTGCTCCATATCTTGTGTGGTTCCATAGATTTTTTCCCCAGTAAACCAGTTCACCACCAGGGCCTGTATGCCAGGCCGTTTCGTAAAGCATTGAGGATAAAGTGATCCAGCCCAGTTTTGCAAACTCATTATCTGAGACATTCATGAGGTAGTTGTAAGCAAATTTCCACAGATCTTCATAATCACCTTTAACACTATTTCCGTTCAAGTCAGGTCCGGTTTCACATCCCCATCCTACGGTTGATTTAAAGTCGTTGTACCAGTTGTCGTAAGTTCCACCTGTCCAATCGTTGAGTTCCTGATAAGTTGCATAGTTTATGTCTATGATAGGTGGGTCGTTATATGGATCACTGTCGTAAATTTTATCAACCCCCCACCATTTTACAGCCTCAGCGATGTGGATTGGTTGTATCCAATTTTGCTCTTTTATGAACCTTATATTCCAATCATAACTTGAAGCGGGTGCCCCCGCTTGACCGAAATCCCAACCTGCAACTCCTGCAGCCTTTTCCCAGTCGTCGCCATAGATTACTATCTGTTCTTGATCTGAATCGTTTGCAAGGGAGGACAGGAGTTGATGTAGAGGATTTGAAGGGTTGGATATGTCGTTCCAGACCATCTGATCTCTGGCAACCTTTTGAATAAATACAACGAAGACATAATTGCCTTCACTATCAAAAATTCTGTGAACCTTCCGTGAGTTGTTACAGGTGCTGCCGTCGGGATAAGTATGAGAAAACCACTCGTGGACATTATCATCCAGGACAATACAGGGTGCAAGGTATCTACCCTGAGAATCATATTTACCGTATTCTTCGTTTAAAACCTTAATTAAGGAATAAGGCATAAGGAGCTCTGATTTGAAAACTCGTTCTGGGATCCATATTACATTCGGATACTCAGGCCATCCAACCCCTTTGATTGAGTTTTCATATAAGGTTTTTGCATACCAGAGTGAAAATTTATTAATGTTCCTCTCTGCATAAGGCATAATGTGTTCTGCATAAGTACCGCCGACGAGGTAAACCAAATCTCCGCGAAGCCTATTAAGTAAGCCGCGATCGTTTTGCATCCATGTATAAGATTGAGTTAGTGTTCCCGAAATGTGTATGTCAATGGGGCAGTTGTAATATTCATGGGTATCGAGGGTGCGGTGGAAAGAGTTACCATTGTATCCGTAGTCCCCAGGTCTCAATGCGTAAGAGCCATTGTCTGAGAAATGTTGGTTTCCATGATGTAAAAAGGCGATTTTTGCGGTTCCGCCTAAAAGCAAAAATTTAATAATAATTACCGCAACCAACATAAGGTTATTATCCTATACCCATTATAAAAATTCAAACTCCTGTTATTTTTTTGAAGCTGTTAGGTATAAGGATTTATTTTTACTCATCTTATTTAATTGGACCTGTGCTTTTTGATTTTCTGACTATATGTTGTAAAATTTAAAACAGGAGGACTTATGGAAGACATTATCAGGAAGGTTAAAGAAGCCGAAAAGGAAGCTGAGACATTGGTTAAAAAGACTGAAGAAGAGGCGAATCTTGTAATAAGCGAAGCTCAGAAACTCGCGTCCCAGAAAATTGAAGAAGCGTTAAATAAGCGGAAGGAAATTCTTCAGACTGTTGATGAGGAAGCCCAAAAGCTGGTGCAGGAGAAGATAAAAGAATACGAAAGAGAGTTGTCGGCTAAAGTTGAGGAACTGAAAAGTAAGGCGGAGAAGAAGGAAAAGACAGCCATTGAGTTTTTAATAAGTAAACTTACATAGACCCATGGCAAAAGTACCTTTAGAGAAAGTGGTTTTTTACGTACACTATTCCGAAAGAGAAAAACTGCTGGAACGACTTCAGGACGAAGGGCTCGTTCATTTTGTCGAAATTAGGCAGGATCTAAAAGATGAATTTGAAGTTACTCATCTTTCTGAAGTTGAATTTGAATCCCATCTCGAGTCCGTCTTAACGAGGCTTTCTAATGCGATAAGATTTCTTGAAGGTTATACCCGTAAAAGATCCTTCATCGAGAGCTTATACGAAGCGAAAAGGCCCGTTGAGAAAAAGGAATTTTTTAGGATTGCCCATTGTGTTGAACCTGGTACAATTCTTGTTCAGGTTGAGACCTTTGAGCAAGAGTTGGCTCAGTTAACCCAGGAAGAGTCCAACCTTTTGGCTCAAAAAAATTTCATTTTACCTTGGGTTAATCTGGAATATAATCTCGAAGATATTAAGAGTACTGATGAATTGATAATGGCACCGGGTTCACTTCCCAGCGGTAAAATTTCTGAACTTGAGGAACTCCCCTTAGCATTTCAACTTGTATCTGATGATGGCAAGAGGGCTTATGGTGTTATAATTTACCACGAAAAGGATGAGGATTTAATCCGACCGGCACTACAGGAAAAAGAGTTTGAACCCGTTGAGTTTCACGGTTACCATGGTCGTCCTGCTGAAATTCTAAGAGAATTGGATGAGAAACTTAGTATCCTTGAAGAGGAAAAGAGAAATTTAAAGCAGGCAATTGAGGAGGTTTCCAAACACTATAATGCCCTTACTATATTGTACGATTATTATCAGGCGGTTTATAATAGAGAATTGATAGATAACCGTGGCCTGAAGACCGCTTGCATCTCAGCTTACCAGGGATACGTGAGGGAAAGGGATCGTGAAAGACTTGAAAAAGTCTTTTCCGAATTTGAAACTGCCTATTATGAAGTAATTGAGCCAGAAGATGGTGATGAAGTTCCCGTTGAACTGGAAAACAAGGGTGTTTTTAAACCGTTTGAAGGTTTGGTGAGGATGTACGGGCTTCCCTCTCATGTTGACCCTGATCCCACAGCGATCATTACGCCCTTCTTTATTCTATTCTTTGGGATTTGCTACGGGGATGCCGCCTACGGATTACTCCTTTCCTTGTTGTCTATCTGGTTTATGAGGAAACTAAAAATTTCAGCGCCTCTTTTATGGATTCTTTTTGCTGGTGGGATTGCCTCCATGATTTTCGGTGCTATCACGGGCGGGTGGTTTGGCGATTTCTTTGAAAGGGCAAATATAGGTCTTCTTAATGGGTTTCGGAGGAAGATGATGCTTTTTGATCCCATGAACGATGTGATGACCTTTTTCGGTTTAACGATTGCCCTTGGTTTCATCCAAGTCAATGTGGGGCTTGCAGTAAATGCTTACAAGAGGATTAAAGAGGGGGATATCCTTGGAGCCCTTTCTCAGCCTATTGCCTGGATAGTTATTTTATCTTCCCTTGTTTTTCTTGGTCTTTTTGCAGGTAAAATTTCAAATCCACTGCTTAATAACGCCGTGAAAGCACTGGCATTATTTTTTGTCCTCTTAATGGTTTTGTTCAGCTCAAGACATAGCAGGAATTTTATTATTCGCATTGTAAAAGGTGCCTATAATGTGTATAATGGCGTTGGCTTTATAGGGGATCTTCTTTCCTATGTCCGTTTAATGGCTCTTGGCCTAACTTCCTCCGGAATTGCAATGGCGATCAATATCTTAACTTTGCTCGTTTGGCAAATTCCCATTGCCGGGTATATTCTTGGACCTTTGGTCTTTATTTTTGGGCATTTGTTCAGCCTTGCAATAAATATTCTTGGCTCAATTGTGCATCCTTTGCGCTTGCAATACGTTGAGTTTTTCAAACAGTTTTATGACGACGGTGGAACACCATTCCTTCCTTTAAGGTGGGAAGGAAAGTACACTGAGATTGTTGAAATTAATAAACAGGAGGTGTAAATTGACCGCAGGACTTTGGTTATCAATACTTGGTGCTGGACTGGCGACCTTTTTGCCAGGTCTTGGCTCAGCTATAGGGGTTGGTACGACAGCGAGGGCCGCTGCAGGCGTTCTCTCTGAGGATCCGAGTAAATTTGGAAGGTTGTTCCTTCTGGTAGCCCTTCCAGGTACTCAGGGATTTTACGGATTTATTGCGGCTCTTCTTGTCATAATTAAAGTAGGCCTTTTGGGAGAAGTTAAACCTCTTGATTTCATGCAGGGGCTCCAGATTTTCCTCGCCACTATTCCGATAACGTTTCTTGGATACTTTTCAGCTATACACCAGGGTAAGGTGTGTACTGCGGGTGTTGAGATGGCTGCTAAAAAGCCTGAATCTTCAATGCAACCCGTTATTTATGCGGGTTTAGTTGAAACTTACGCCGTTCTTGGTCTTCTTGCAACTATATTTATATTGCTTGGTATAAAGGTTTAAGGAGGTCGATATTGGGCCTTCAGGAGATAATAAATAAAATTAAAGAAGAAACGGAACTTAAAAGACGCGAAATTCTTGATAGAGCGATAGCCGAAAGAGAAAGAATCCTGAAAGAAGCGGATGCCCGGGTGGAGGAAATTCAGCGCAAAGCCCAGCAGGAAAAAGAAAAGCTGGTAATTCAAAAGCTTAATGCTCTCATTGCAGATTATGAAATAAAGTCAAATGTTGAAATTGCCAAAATAAAAAGGGAAATTTTGAAAGGGGTTTACGACAAGGTCCAGAGATACATAATCGAAAATAAGCAGATATACAGTGAAATAGTTAAAAAGCTATTTGAACTGGTTGAACTGAATGGCGATGAGGAGATATTTGTTTCAGAAAGTGAGTCTGTAATTAGCAGGGATTTCATTGAGCAAATGAACAGGGAAAAGGGATGGAAGTTGAAACTCTCCGAGAAGCCTGTTAAGATCAATGGCGGATTTCTTGCGAAGGGTCCCAAATCGGTTATAGATGCTTCAATAGAGAAACTTATCGAAGTTTTACAAGAAGAGACTGAAGTTCATGTCTCAAACATTTTGTTTTCCTAAGTTAGCTTATGTTAAGATTACCATTTAATAGGTATCCTTCTTTTGGAAGAGATGATCCTGAATACGCTTATGCATGTGGAAGGGTAAAGGCTCTCGAGACAAAACTGCTGGATCGTGTGAGGTTTGAGCGCCTTGCCACTTCAAGAGATATTGAGGAACTTTTTAAGATGCTTCAGGATACAGACTATTCGCGATATCTAAATGAAGTACATAAACCTTCTGACTTTGAGATTCTGCTGAGAAGAGAGCTTGAGAGACTTTTCTCTTTAATTTCTGAATTGTCCGTTGAGTCAGCCCTGGAAAAGGATCTAAGACTACCTTACGATTTTTTAAATTTGAAAATACTTGTGAAATCCCTTATTTTCGAACGAGACTTTTCTCACACCTTTTCTAAATACTCGTATTACCCTGCGTCTTTGCTCAAACATAATCTTGAAACTGGGAAAGGTGATATGCTCGTTAAAGAAATTTATGATGCTTATGAGAGTGCGATTTCCTCTTACTATGAAACGAGGGAAGTTTTCAGAATTGACACAGCGGTTGATAATGCGATGTATAAATATTTTGCCAACTTTTCACTTTTTGAGTTTCTAAGGATCTACTACAATTTGAATGCAGACCTAAAGAATTTAATTTCCTTTTTGAGACTTGAGAGAATGGGAAGACTGCAAGCCCTAAAACATATTCTACTTCCTGCAGGATATTTACCTCAGGAACTCTTCTATAAAGTCCCAGATTTTAACACCCTACTATACGAGATAAGGCATACAGTTTATTATCAAGTTCTTCAACCGGGATATGTACAATATCAAAAAACTGGAAGTTTCGTAAAGATGGAAAAGGATGTTGCTAATTACTTCAACGGTCTTGTTAAAGAGGCCTCTAAAAAGGATCTTTCAGTAGAAGTATTAATATCGTACTTCTTCAGAAAGAGAAGCGAGATTTCCCTGCTCAGAATGATAATGGTGTCTAAGGTTAACCAACTTCCCAAGGAACTTGTTATCGATCGGATTCCGGAGGTTGTATGAAAAGGGTAATTTGTCTGGGTAAGTATGAAACTGTATTTCCTTTAAAGGCTATAGGAATGGAGTATAAGGTTTGTAATACTGGTGAAGAAGCCAGAGAAGCTCTTAAGAGTCTTATTTCGGAGAATTACGGCTTGATTTTTATTGAAGAGGATTATTTTCAAAGTGTTAAGGATATCGTTGATAGTTTAAAAGAGCAGGCTTACCCTGCAGTAATGTTCATTCCTGGTGCGGGGGGAAGTACCGGCCAGGCAAGGGAAAAATTGAGAGCAATTTTGCTTAAATCCATTGGAATTGACATCTTTTAGGAGGCAGAAAATGAAGTCCGGGAGAATCGTAAAAGTTTCAGGTCCCCTCGTTGTGGCCGAAGGTATGCTTGGTACTAAGATGTACGACGTTGTCTACGTTGGAGAGATAAGACTTTTGGGCGAAGTTATTGAATTGAAAGGTGATAGGGCTTACATACAAGTTTATGAGGATACCCACGGTATAGGTCCTGGGGACCCTGTTTATGGAACAGGATACCCTCTGATGGTTGAACTTGGCCCTGGGCTTATTGAATCTTTCTTTGATGGAATTCAAAGACCACTTGATAAAATTAAAATTTTATCGGGTGATTTTATTTCCCGTGGTCTTCACGTTCCTGGATTGCCTCGAGACAAGAAGTGGTTCTTTGTTCCAAAGGTGAAAAAGGGTGATGTTGTTGAAGAAGGAGATATCATAGGCGAGGTTGATGAGACTACTCTCGTAAAGCACAAAATAATGATTCCGCCTGGTATTAACGGCGTTATTGATGAAATCAAAGAGGGCGTTTTCACAGTGGAAGATGTAGTTGCGGTAGTTAAGGATAAGGAGGGAAAACTTCACGAGATCAAGATGATGCAAAAGTGGCCTGTAAGAATTCCAAGACCATATAAAGAAAAACATCTACCTGATACTCCTATGTTCACAGGGCAAAGAGTAATTGACACTTTTTTCCCAATTGCAAAAGGCGGTACTGCATGTGTTCCCGGACCTTTTGGATCAGGTAAAACTGTAATACAGCACCAGCTCGCTAAGTGGTCTGATGCTAACATTGTCGTTTACATAGGTTGTGGTGAACGCGGTAATGAAATGACTGATGTGCTAATAGAATTTCCAGAGTTGAAAGACCCCTATTCCGGTGAGCCTCTAATGAAAAGGACGGTTTTGATTGCTAACACTTCAAATATGCCTGTTGCAGCGAGAGAAGCATCCATTTACACCGGAATCACTATTGCAGAGTATTTCAGGGACATGGGGTACTCCGTTGCTCTTATGGCAGATTCAACATCAAGATGGGCTGAAGCTATGAGAGAGATTTCAGGCCGTCTTGAAGAAATGCCAGGAGAAGAAGGCTATCCCGCATATCTCGCGGCAAGGGTTGCCAGCTTTTACGAAAGGGCTGGGAAAGTAACCTGCCTTGGAAAGGATAACAGAGAAGGAACCCTTACTGTGATTGGTGCAGTTTCCCCGCCTGGTGGTGACCTTTCAGATCCAGTGGTTCAGTCAACCCTCAGAGTTGTTAAAGTATTCTGGAGTCTTGAGGATAAACTCGCCTACAGGAGGCATTTCCCTGCCATCAACTGGTTGACCAGCTATTCGCTTTACAGAGAAAATTTAAGGCCCTATTATGAGAAAAATGTAGCTCCAGACTTTTATGACATGGTTCTCGAAGCAATGAAAATTCTCGAAAAGGAGGCGGAACTGGAGGAGATTGTAAGGCTTGTTGGTGCAGAGGCACTGTCTCAAGATGACCAGTTACTTCTGGAAATTGCAAGAAGTATCCGTGAGGATTTCCTGCATCAAAACGCTTTCCATGAAGTAGACACTTTTGCATCCATAAGAAAACAGTATTTCATGCTCAAAGTCATACTAAAACTTTACGAAGTATGTAAAGAGATCATTGCAAAAGGCGAGACAACGGTCAAGGATTTAAAGAAAAAACCCGTTTGGGAGAAAGTGGCAAGAATGAAATATTTCTCAGAGAATGAATTGGGTGAAATTGAGAAATTGTTAAAGGAGATTGATCATGAAGTTAGACAGCCTGTTGGTTAAAAAAAGGCTCTCAAAATTTAACGCTGTTACCAATATTTCAGGTCCTTTAATGCTCGTGGAGGGCATTAGCGGTGTTAAGTATGGTGAGCTCGTAGAAATTGAATTACCTTCTGGTGAGATTAGGAGAGGCGAAGTTTTACAGGTAGAAGAAGATAAGGTTTTATTGCAAGTTTTTGAGGGAACATCGGGAATTGACATTCCAAAAACTTCGGTAAGATTCCTTGCAAAAGGTCTGGAGATTAACCTTTCCCTTGATATGCTTGGAAGAGTTTTTAATGGTCTCGGTCGTCCGATTGATGGTGGCCCTGAAGTGGTCCCTGAAGAGAGAGCAGATATTAATGGGGCACCCATAAACCCTTATGCCAGGGATTATCCGAATGAATTTATTCAAACGGGTATTTCAGCAATTGATGGATTAAACACTCTCGTTAGAGGGCAGAAACTACCCATTTTCTCTGGCTCTGGTTTACCACATAACAGGCTTGCTACGCAGATTGCTAGACAGGCAGAAGTTCGGGGAGAGGGTGAAAGTTTTGCTGTAGTTTTTGCTGCAATGGGTATAACCTTTGAGGAAGCGGAGTTTTTCATTAAAAGTTTCAGGGATACAGGTGCTATTGGAAGAGCAGTCCTTTTTATAAATCTTGCCGATGACCCTGCAATTGAGAGAATAGCAACTCCAAGAGTCGCTTTAACCACTGCTGAGTACCTCGCATTTAAAAAAGATATGCACGTTCTTGTTATTCTCACCGATATGACAAATTACTGTGAAGCACTGCGCGAGATTTCTGCAGCAAGAAAGGAAGTTCCAGGAAGAAGAGGATACCCTGGGTACCTTTACACTGACCTTGCCACAATTTATGAAAGGGCAGGAAGAATAAAGGGCAAAAAGGGCTCTATTACTTTAATTCCCATTCTTACGATGCCTGAAGACGATAAAACCCATCCCATACCTGACCTTACAGGCTATATAACGGAAGGACAAATCATCCTTTCCAGGACCCTACACAGGAAAAAGATTTACCCACCCATAGATGTTCTTCCTTCCCTTTCAAGATTGAAGGACAAGGGAATTGGAAAGGGTAAAACGAGGGAGGACCATTCTGATGTTTTCAACCAGCTCTTTGCCTGTTATGCAAGAGGCAAAGAAGTTCAGGAATTAGCGGTAATTTTAGGTGAAGGTGCGTTATCAGAAATTGATAAAATTTACTACAAATTTGCGGATCTCTTCGAAGAAAGATATGTGGGGCAGGGGGAGTTTGAAGACAGAAGTATCGAGGAGACCCTTGACCTTGGTTGGGAATTACTCTCTATGTTCCCGACTTCTGAGCTTAAGAGAATTAGGCCTCAGTTTATCGAAAAGTATTTGAAGAAGGCAGAGAGTTGAAACTTATTCTCTGCTTAATTAACTCTGTGAGGCCTTTACAATGTTAAAAGTAATCGTAGCTTTTTTAGTTTTTGGGAGATTTGAATATATTGTGGAACTCGATTCCACTTATGAAGCATACTACGAAAGTGGGATTAGTGAGAGGTTTGAATACAGACGCATTAAAGTTTTAGGTGACGAAATCCCCGAAGAATTGAGGGCTTTAGAAGTCACTTATACCCCCTACTACAATACCGCAGATTTTGAGTTTGTGAGGATTGTAAGGGGTAGGGACACATTGTATCTTGATACAGAGGATGTTGTTGACGTTCTTGCCCCACCTGACCTTGGAGGTACCATTTTTTGGGGTGAAAGGAAGAAAGTTCTTGAGATTAAGGATTTGAGAAAAGGAGATATCCTTGAGAGTAAGGTCAAAAAATACGGAGGAAACTGGCTTGGGCCTACGGGAGAAGAAAAATACAAGACACCTTATCCAGGATATTTTAATCAGATAGTCCTTTTTGGTGAAACGGTTCCGGTTAAGAAAAAGTTATACTTGTTAGAAGAAATAGCAGAAAAGCCCATTAAATTTGGAATTTTCAATGGAAAAATCAAACACCGCATCATAACAAAGGACGGAAAAAAGATTCACATGTTTTATTCTAAAAATATAAAGCCTTACAAGGTAGAATCTCTCTCACCTTCAATATACGATTTTGTGCCAAAGCTCATCGTCACCAACATTCCTTCTTGGAAGGAGATGTCTCGCATCGAATTCCAGAGAGCAGAACCAAATGTTACACCTGATGAAACGATAAAAAAATTTGCAGACAGTCTTTGTTCAGGCATTATTGATGACGATGAAAAAATTAGGAGGCTTTTTTATTTTGTGGCAGATGAAATTCGGTATCTTGGACTTATTGAATCCGAAATGGAGGGCTACGAGCCTCACCCTGCCTGGCTAACTCTACAGAAAAGATCGGGAGTTTGTAAAGATAAAGCAGCGTTATTAGTAGCTCTTTTAAGAGCAAAGGGCTTTAAAGCCTATTATGCAACCACTGCTGTTGGCATGAGAGTGGAAAACATTCCTGCGGACCAAACGAATCACGCTATTGTAGTATTGGAGAGAGGAAAGGATTATGAATTTCTTGATCCTACCATTGGGGCTGGTGGAAGAGACCTTTTACCTGCATCGGAAGGAGGCCAATCGGTTTTAGTATCAAGGGCAGAGGGAGATACTTTGAGAACCATTCCAGTTTCGACACCGGAAAAGAATAAAGTCTCAATTTACGTTTATACAACTTTATTGGGCGACACTGTTTACTTTAGCTATTTGATGAATTTTAATGGGGCTTTTGATCAGAGACTTCGCAGAGTTGCGCAGAGTGGAAGGCGTAGAGTTGAAAGCTTCCTTCACGATATATTGAGTGGGGTTTATTCAGGCATTGTGGTAATTGATTCCATCAGGTTTACAGATCCCAAGGATTATTCTGAATACTTTAGGATTCGGGTTTCAGGTAGAGTATTAAAGGCTGTTATTAATACTCCAGATTTCAAACTTTACAGGCCTGTTAGTTCTAAACTTGCTTCAAGTTTTGCTTATTTTCTGAGACATTTGAATTCTAAAAGAGAACTGGATTTGGTGATTTCTTTCCCTCAGTCCTACGAGGTAAAAGAGTTTGTTCCACTTGCTAAGGTTGTAGAACCTTTTAAAAATCATGTGAGGCTCGGCAAAGAACAAGCTTACATTTTTGAATTTGAAGCAGGAGGTATTGTAGACCAAGTACAGAATGTTGGAAACTTTTTAAACACAGAAGAAAGCGGTGGTTGGTTTAGTTTTTCAACTTCTCTCGTGTTCAGCAAGAAGAAATATTCTTCCACAGAGGCCGAATCAATGTTTAGGGATTATCAAAGCTTTCAAGGAAACGAGAATTTGTGGTTACCTTTAAAAGGAGAATAAGATATGTTATTCCTTTCAATATTGCTGTTCGGACAATTTTTCGCAGGTAAAGGCGATCTGGTAAAATTGAGTTATAAGGAATACAAGCTTGATGATAGTTTACTAATTGTTAAGGAAGAGCGAAAAATTCTTATTAGAACTGAAGAGGCAAGAGAGGATTTGGGTACCATAATCTTCCCTTACGACGATTCAACGGAAACTGTTGAAGTCCTTTATGCTCGCACAATTACCCCTGAAGGTGACACCGTAAATGTAACAGAGAACGCGATAAACAGGGTAGCAGACCCATTAGTTGACACTTATCCTTTTCTGAAAAATAGAAAAGAGCTTCACATTTCATTCCTATCTATCAAGCTGGGTTCAACTATTGAATATTCCGTAGAAAGAAGAATAAGGAACTTCGATTATGTGGATGGAATTGAATATTTTAGAACCACTATCCCTATTGAATACAGCAGGCTGGTTTTTTATTTTCCACAAAAGTCGAGTTTAAGGTTTTATAAAGGTAATACCGAAGTTTGCAACTTTTCTGAAAGCTTAAGGGATTCGGCAGATTATAAAGTTTACGAAATTGAATTTAAAAATGTTCCAGAAATCGTTATAAACGAATGGGGTGGACTTCCACCTCGTCATTTAATCTCGCCTTTCGTAATGTTTACCACGTTTCCTTCGTGGGATTCTCTGATACGCTATTTTTCACTACATTATAGAAAACTTGAGACAATAAAACCTCAGAAATCGGACCTAAATAAACTGAGGGAGCTGAGTAAAAGGATAATTTCCCCAGAGAGGGAAGATCTTAAAATTCAGGGTTATGTTCCCTTAGATAGAGATCGTTCTGCTTCTCTCTATGCGATGACTTATCCAGAAAAGGTTTTAAGGATCATTTCTTCCTTTGAAGGCCTCTCTTTAGCCTTGGTTCTACGATATGGGTGTGATACACTTCATTTAATTCCCTCGTTGTCTGCGATAGAAAATATAATTCTCTATGATGGGATCAAATTTCTATTCCCTTTCCAGGGTGAAGAAAAGGTGATGAGTATCCCTTACGAAGGCCACGTTGCAATCGTGCTTTCTCCTGATTTGAAAACTTATTCCGTTGAGCAAATAGGTTTTAGGGATGTACTTTCAGATACACTTTTTATTGATATACCGAGAAAGTTAATTTCATTTTCAAAATGGGTCCCATCAAGTAGGCTGCTCAAATCCTATTCTTGGTCAAGGGAAAGCGGAGAGGATTTTGAGGATGTAGAAAAATTCATTTCACGTTCAAAGTTTTCCATCTATGGTATAATTAAAAGTTTTACAGCATCTTTAAAATATAGGGGTGTGGTTGATAAACCCTATTTTATATCAGGCAGAGTCAGGTATAAGTCTATCGGGTCACGGATAGGAAAATATTGGATTTTTTATATTCCCGAGATGCTAAAAATTGAACCAGAGCTATTTAAAAATGGATACTATCTGAATCGTATGGATGCGCCTAAGAAGGATGTTTGCTTCATAATCAAACTGCCTAAAGGCTACACGGTGAAATATGTACCTCAACCGGTATCTTATGAGGACGATAAGGTGTCTTTGATGAGGGATGTGGAGTATGAAAGTGGCTGCGTAATAATAAAACAGAGTATGGCTTTTTTGAAGAGATATTTTAAATACGAAGATTTAGTAAAAATGGCTCATAGGCCTGAGGTTTCTAATTTAACATCACCTCAAGTGATTATTTTTGAGCGTAAACATTGAATTTGAGAAAATTTAGCATTACAATTATTTTGCTATCAGAGGAGTAGGAAATGAGTGGCGTGCCGATAGAGAGAATTATTGAAGAGTTTAATAAAAAAAACGGTGTAAAATTGAAAGTAGAGTCTTTTACTGTAGATAGTTACCGCTTAAAAGTGAATTTTTGCAGTACAGGTAATCGTAACGTCAATAACTTTGACGAAGAGATTGTTGAATTCGGGAATTTTCTGAGCATTCACTCAGGAATAGACTACGACCTTATTAGACTTTACAGATTGGGAAACGGTCGGTTTGTTGGAGTTTTTTGTCCCGATAGTGATAGGATGAAAGAAGTTGTTGATTTCGGATTTGAACCTTTTGACATGCTTTTATGAATTCGAGTTTATTATTGGCTCTTTTTTTAAGTTTTTCATTCTATGATCCCATTTTTCTTAAAGATTACTCCGTTGAGTTTCTGGAGCTAAGGAAAAGCTATATAAAGAGAGGTTCAGACACTTATGTCTGGACTTTTGCCGATACTTCTGATGAAAGACCCTTCATAAAATTTAGCCCGAGCCTGAAATTAATTAACATAACAAAAGGTAGAGTAAATTATACCAATAGTTACATTAATTTTGCTTTCGATGCCGGCGTTTCTTTTGACCAATTTCAGGTTTATACTAAGGTTAACTTTTTCAATTTTGTGACACCATACAAATTTCAATTTTATGAACCTCTGGCTGATAACAGGTACAACCTTTATAGTTTTGATGAACAGCCTGTTATCGGTGGAACCAGTCTTTTTGATATAAACGTTGAAAAGGCATATATTCGGTATTCTACGAAAAATTTTGAAATTCTCGTAGGTAGAAACAATGTGATGTTAGGGGAGGCGCTTCTTTTTAGTGGACTTTGTTATCCCTTAGACCATTTATATCGTCTAAGTTTTAGTTTCAGCAAGTTCAAAGTTGTTACTGCTTTTGCAGTTACACAGGATACTTTCCCTGAGAAGACTATCTCATATCAGACCTTAGAATGGAAACCTTTAGACAATTTAACGGTGACCTTTTATGAAGCGGTATCCCACACAGGCGAAGATTATTTCAAATACTTTAATCCTATTTCCCTCTATTACGAAAGGCAAAGGAGGGGGATTTCCAATTCGGACAACCTCTTAGGGGGCCTCGCTGTGAGGTTTGATGTTAAAGAACGAGTGAGTTTATTTTTTGATTTTCTAAATGATGACTTTATTGTTTTTCAAGGTGGAACAAGCAAATACGGTATTTGTGTCGGTTTAGAAACATCAGTGGATTTTTATTCCTTTTTGAGATTTTCTTTTGTAGCAATCCCCCGTTTTACTTACACCCATGTATCTGATACCAACGCATGGCAGATTATGGGCTTACCTCTTGGTTACCCAAGGGGAAATGACCTTCTGGATTTATATTTGAGTTATTTCAGAAAGTTGAAAAATGATGGCTACCTTGTTATTAGGGTTGCTCAGCTCAATAAAGGTGAGGGAACTCTGAAAGAACACTGGGAGAATAGTGGATATCCGAAAAATATGCCTTTTCCATCCGGACAGGTCGAAAGGGAGTTGTTTACAATGCTTGGCTACAAGAAAAAGAGAATTTACACTGGTCTTTTTACAGATTGGAAATACAACAGGTCTTTTGCTACCTTTGGTGTGTTCATTTATTTCAAAGATAATGTATTCAAGGTTGTCTTTTAGTTAATGGATCCTGTCCTTCTCGAAAAATTTATTAAAGCGGTGAAGAAGTACAACATGATTGTGGAAGGAGATAGGTTACTGGTTGGCTTTTCTGGTGGTCCTGACTCGGTTTTTCTTGTTGAAATACTAAGGGCTGTGGAGAGTTATTTTGGAATAACCTTCAGTTGTTTGCATATTAATCATATGCTTAGGGGGGAAGAGTCCTACCGAGATGAAGTTTTTTGTAAAAGATTTTGCGAAGAGAGGAAAATAGAATTGTTCGTAGAGAGGGTTGATGTGAGGAGTTTAAAAAGAGAGGAAGAATCAATTGAAGAGGTTGCCAGAAGGGTGAGATATGAAAAATATGAGGATTATTTGCAAAGGTATGGCTTTAACAAAGTAGTTCTTGCCCACACTGCTTCCGATTCCGTTGAAACTTTTCTTATCAATCTTTTAAGAGGCACGGGGATTATGGGCCTTAAGGGAATTCCACCGGTGCGCGGAAAAATAATCCGGCCACTAATATATATTACACGGAAGGAAATAGAGAATTATCTCGGTTCTAAAGGAGTTTCTTATGTGATAGATTCATCCAATCTTGATACCAAATTTTTGCGTAATCGTATAAGATTAGAACTTTTGCCATATTTGGAAGAGATAAGACCGGGTGCCTTTGACAAAATAAGGGAAACCAGTGAAATCATGGTGGATTTTGCTGGTTTTCTCGAAACGGAGCTGGAAAGGATGGAAAAGGAGGTTCTTAAAAATGCTTTCTCCTGGGCGATTTTAATTGATTGTTCGAAGTTTAGAAATTATCATTATTTACTGCAAAAACTTTTAATTCAGCGGAGGTTAAATTTGACCTATAAAGATGTTGAAAGTATTGAGAATTTAATTGTAACGAAGAAATCCGGAAAAGTTAAAGGATTTCAAGTGTTTAGTAGCAAAGAAGAGGTCTTTATAGCTCCTGAGAATAAAACTTTTTCGGAAGTTCAAGTTAGTTTGGAAAATTTGCCCTTAACAGTAGAAGAATTAAATCTCATGGTAAAGCCTTCTGAGAAATTTTCTGAAAACCTCTTTGTGATGGGATTTACTGAGGATGATTTCCCGGTTAAACTCAGAACCTGGAGACCGGGGGATATTTATATGGGTAAGAAACTTTCCGATCTTTTTGGCTCCAGAAGGATTAATGTCTGGAAGAGGAGATATTACCCAGTTTTTGAAAGTAAAGGGCAAATTGTTTGGGTTCCCGGTTTTAGAATGGATAAAGTAAGAGGTGAAATCTTCTTGGAGGTAAGAAAAATTGATGAGGGAAAATACTGGATTTTTGATAACTGAAGAGCAGATAAAGGACAGGGTGAGGGAAATTGCCTCGCAAATAAAAAGGGACTATCAAGGCACTGTTCCAATTCTCGTTGGGGTTTTGAAAGGGTCTTTTATTTTCCTTGCTGATTTAATAAGAGAACTGAGTGACATGGATGTGGAAATCGATTTTCTTTCCGTTTCGAGTTATGGAAAATCTACAAAGACTTCGGGAATTGTGAAAATTTTGAAAGATTTATCCATTTCAATAGAGGGAAGGGATGTGATCCTTGTTGAGGATATATGCGACAGTGGGTTAACTTTAAAGTATCTGGTCGAATTACTTGATGGTAGAAAGCCAAGGAGTCTCAGAGTTTGCGTTTTGTTGGATAAAAAAGAAAAAAGGCTGGTGGATATAAAGTTGGGTTATGTAGGCTTTGAAGTACCTGACAGGTTTCTCGTTGGATATGGCCTTGACTACGCAGAAAGATACAGGAATCTCCCTTATATAAGGGAGCTTTTGCCAGAAGAGATAAAAGAGGTGGAAAATAATGAAAAGTGACATTTTAAGAAATTTAGTTGTTTGGATATTAATTTTTTTAGTGTTTTTAACCCTATACAACTACCTTTCTTCAGAAAAGGGTGTGGCACAAATATCCTATACTGACTTTTATACTCAAGTAGAGCAGGGTAATGTCTCGCAAGTTCTCATTTCGGGAAAAAGTGTGGAAGGTCTGTTTCGGGAACCTCAGAAATTTGAAAACAAAGAATATTTAAGATTTAAACTGACGTTGCCTTTCGAAGATCCAGAGCTGATAAGGCTTCTTGCATCAAAGAAGGTTCAGGTCTACTCAAAAGAGAAGAGTCTTGCGTGGAATTTGATAATTGGCTCAATTCCATGGCTTCTTATGCTTGCCTTTTTCTGGTTTTTCTTTTTCAGGCAGATAAATGCAAGCCAAAGAGAAGCAATTAGATTTGGAAAGAGCAGGGTTAAGGTTCTAAAGGAGTCAAAACCCCAGGTAACTTTTAACGATGTTGCAGGTTGTGACGAAGCCAAAGTAGAGCTCCAAGAGATTATTGAATTCCTAAAAAATCCTCATAAATTTTCAAGGATTGGTGCGAGGATTCCCAAAGGAGTTTTACTTATAGGGCCTCCAGGTACTGGTAAGACTTTACTTGCTAAGGCAGTGGCTGGCGAGGCTGGAGTTCCATTCCTCTCTATTTCTGGTTCTGAATTCGTAGAGCTTTTTGTTGGTGTTGGTGCTGCAAGGGTTAGGGATCTTTTTGAGCAGGGCAAAGCCAATGCACCATGCATAATATTTATAGATGAAATTGATGCTGTGGGAAGGCTCAGAGGAGCAGGTCTTGGCGGTGGGCACGACGAAAGAGAGCAGACTCTTAACCAACTTCTTGTGGAAATGGATGGCTTTGACTCGTCTGAAGGTATAATAGTAATGGCCGCTACCAATAGACCCGATATTCTTGATCCTGCCCTTCTAAGACCTGGTAGATTTGACCGCAGAATTTATGTACCAATACCGGATGTGAAAGGGAGGGAGGAAATATTAAAAATACATAGCCGAAAGATTCCTCTTGGACCTGATGTGGATCTTAAGGTAATAGCGCAATCAACGCCAGGGTTTACTGGTGCTGATCTTGCTAATCTTGTGAACGAAGCTGCCCTTCTTGCCGCAAGGAAAAACAAGCAAGTTGTTGAAATGCAGGATTTTGAAGAAGCAAAGGACAAGCTAATAATGGGGATTGCACGAAGGAGTATGGTGATTTCTGAAGAGGAAAAGAAGCGTATAGCCTATCATGAAACAGGTCATGCTCTTGTTGCCAAGTTTTTACCGGGTGCCGATCCAGTTCATAAGGTTACTATTATTCCACATGGAAGAGCTCTTGGAGCCACCCAATCGCTTCCCAGTGAGGACAAATATCTCTATACCAAATCCTACATTTTAACTCAACTATCTGTCCTTTTGGGAGGACGTGCAGCAGAACTTCTTATATTTAATGAAGAGTCTACTGGGGCAGCTGATGACTTGGCAAAAGCTACTGAGATTGCAAGAAGGATGGTTACTGATTGGGGAATGTCGGAAAAGTTAGGTCCCGTGACCCTTGGAAAGGAGGAAGAGGAAGTCTTTCTTGGAAGGGAACTTGGAGTTCGAAAATATTACTCCGAGGAGACTGCTCGATTAATTGATAATGAGATCAAGGAAATCGTGAAAAATGCCTTTGATAAAGCTTTTGAAATTTTAAAAGCCCAAATTGACCTTCTCCATAGGGTTGCCAACTATCTATTGGAAAAAGAGACCATTACAGGTCAGGAGCTGGACGAGCTAATTAGCCAGAGTGCTATTTAATTATTAGATAGAGTGTAAAAGCCAATTTTTGCGTCTAATTTAATATTCGCAGTTTGCAAATGGTGTCTATGTGGTTTGCTTGTGATATTATTCTAATTTCTTGTGGGGCTTATTTTGCGTGCCGTAAACTAGTACCTGCCTTTATTTTACAACCTTTGTGTATTTCCCTAAGCTACATACCTCTTATTTAACGTTACCCTATGCATTCTAATTTTACATTTTACTTAACAATGTAGGCTTTTTGAGCTTTTACAACTTTTTGTTTTTTTTGCGCTAAAGCCTTTCCTCTGCAATGTTCTTTCTAAATAATGTTTCATTAATTGTGTTTGGTTGTATTTGGAAATTATAACTTTTTAATTTCTTCTTCGCCCCATAATGCTATTTACCTATAAATTTTTGAGCTTACCATCAAAATACCTTCATCTCTCTTATCTTCATGCTTTTCGTATTGATACAACTGACAAAGTTCAGCTTTTCAATTCCGTTCGTTCTAAATTCACTTTTTTTACTCATATCTTTGAGTTAGCTGCAACATTTTAAATTGAACTTGACTTTTCATTCTGCTAAACTGTTAATTATGACTGACTGGTCAGTCATAAGGAGTTGAAAAATATGGAAACAAGAGAAAAGATTCTAATTGCAGCAAGGGATGTCTTTGGTAAAAAGGGTTTTTATGAGACAAAGATGGAAGACATCGTAAGAGAGGCTGGAGTTGCAAAGGGTACTCTTTATCTTTATTTCCAATCTAAGGAAGAACTTTACCAGTGCCTCATAAAGGAAGGTATCAAGTACTTTAGTAGCAGGATCAAGGAGACCATAGAAGTTGAGGAATCCTTAGAAGGTAAAATAAGGGCGCTATTAAAAACCCTTGTTTTACTCATTGAAGAAAACAAAGATTTCATTATTCGAATGGTCTATGAAATCCCTTTGGTAAATTTATGGAATGACAAGCTTAAGAACGCAATCCTTGAGGAGCAGAAAGAGTTCACCGAGTTTCTGAAAAATTTGTTTGAAAGTGCGTTAAAAAAGGGGCTTATTTATGAAGGTGACGTAAATATTTTGTCGAGTGCATTTTTAGGAATGGTTATGAGGCCAATCTTTAATAGTTTTATTAACGGCACTATGTCAGAGGATGTTGAAGAGGAAGTATTTCAAATCGTTAAAAGGGCATTTTTGAAAAATTAAAAGGAGCGGGTTATGGTTACCTTGATATTTTTACTAATTTCGTTAAGTGATACACTCTATCTTACCCAAAATGATGCAGTGGCAATTGGACTTCAGAAGAGTCCACTTTTGCAGGCTTCAATGGCTCAGGTTGAGGTTGCAAGATCTCAGAAAATGCAGGCGCGTTCGGTTTTCTTTCCACAGGTCAAAATTGATGCAAGTTACAGAAGAGTTTCCATCATTCAGGAGATGAAGAGTTTCCATCTGGATAGTCTTGTGATGACACCCTCTGGTGCCTTTATTCCCGTTGGGCACACTGTGTCTATTCCCTTTGGCCAAAAGGATAACTATAATATCAATATTGGTGTAAGTCAGGCTGTTTTTACTTGGGGTACTCTCGTAAGAACATACAAAATTGCTGCGTTAAACCTGCGTGATAAAATTCTCTCAGATTCTGTAAATTCAGAAAATTTGGCCTTTCAGATAAAACAGCTTTACAGCTACGCGCTGGTACTCAGGGAATTTGTTAGCCTATCTAAAAAGGTGGATGAGGAGCTTCTTGAGCACTATGAAACCACCAAGAGAAAATACTCCGTTGGAACCGCTACGGAAGTTGAGCTTCTCCAAGCGGAAGCAAAGTATAAAAATAACAAAATTCAGATAATGGATGCCGAGAGGTCTTATAGGGATGTTCTTGACATATTGAGGTTGATAATGGGAATTTCTGACTCTGTTGAAATTATCCTTGTGGATTCCCTTGTAATTGATACCGCTTATATTGAGAGCCTTGTTGCCTCAAACCTAAACTTGGATTCCAGATATGATCTAAGAAGCCTTTCTTTGAAGGAGAAAATCTTGGAGTTATCTATGAAAAATTATTCTGCATCTAATCTTCCGACGGTCTTTTATTCTTTCAACTATTTGATGCAAAAGCCCTTTGGATTTGAGAATATTTGGAAAGACTACTGGGCTTTCACGGTGGGAGTGTCTTTCCCTCTCTTTGACGGATTAAAGAGTAATTATCAAATGAAGGAAGCATATTATCAGAAGAAGGCGCTTTCATATACCATTGCACACCAGAGAAATGCAGCTGTTCTTGAATTTGAAAAGGCAAAAAGAAACTTGGTGTTGGCTCTTGAAAAGTATGAAGTTCAAAAAGAAAACCTGCGTGTAGCTGAGGCTCTTTACAATACCGTAAAGACTCAGTATGAGATGGGCTTTGCCACGCAACTCGACTTTGTCGATGCAGAAACCAATTATTTTTCGCAGAGGACTTTGCTTTTACAATCTTTGGCAGATTGTATTTTTAAAGCCATGGAAGTCGAAAAAGCCTTAAAAGGTATAAAATAGGAGGTTGCAATGAAAGCTCTTAAAAAGGTTGTGATGTTCTTGATAGCTTCAGGAGGCCTTTTTGCACAAAACGAAACTCAAAGAAAGTTTCTTGTGGAGGCAGATAAGGTTATTAGGGGAGGAATTGAAGAGTATATCTACACTTTCGGAAGAGTAACGGGACTGGAAGAGGCACCAGTTTTTCCGATGATGCCAGGAAGAGTTGTAAGTGTCTTAAAGAACGAAGGCGATATAGTAAAGAAAGGTGAGGTAATTGCCCTTCTCGATAGAGAGATTCCCGGTGTGAAAACGGAGTACCTCCAAATTACTGCGCCTATTGATGGAATTATTGCTCTGATAAATGGGAAAGTAGGACAAATGGCTCTGCAAAACCAACCGTTTGCATATATTGTATCTGAACAACAGGCTATTGAAGTAGGTCTCTCGTCCGAGGATTTGAAAAGGGTTCAGGTTGGAGCAGTGGCTTATGCTGTAAACAGGGATAGAGTGGTTCCTGGAAAGGTAGTTGCAAGATCTAAGGGTCTTGATCCTATGAGTTTCACAGGGAAAGCAAGAATAGCATTAAATGAGAGTGTCTTTGAGTACGGTTCAGTTGTTAAAGTAAAAATTGTAGTTAGAAGAAAATCCCAGGTATTAATTGTTCCGGAGACTGCCCTTGTTCAGAAGGGCAATAAAACCGTCGTTTACGTAGTCCAGAACAATACTGTGAGGGAAGTACCGGTGGAAGTTGGTATTGTGAGTGAACGTAGAGCTGAAGTGAAAGGCAATCTCAAACCGGGGGACCTTGTTGTAACATTGGGAGCTGAAGGTCTTTATGATGGAGCCTTAGTGGAAATCGGAGGAAAATAAACTATGATTAAGTTCTCTGTAAGGCATCCCGTAACGATTTTAATGTTTATAGGCGTACTGCTGGTCCTGGGAGTTGTTTCACTGTCAAGGATGGGACTTGACCTTTTACCTCAGATGACGTACCCTGCAGTTACGGTTGTTACTAGTTATGAGAATGTTGCGCCGGAGGACATTGAACAATTGATCACCAAACCCATAGAGAGCGTTGTTTCCACGGTTTCGGGTGTCAAAAAGGTTACTTCTCAGTCAATAGAAGGTGCTTCAGTGGTTATTGCTGAATTTGAATGGGGTACAAATCTGGATTTTGCTGCACAGGAGGTTAGAGATAAAATCGGACTTATAGAGAGGTATTTATCCGCAGATGTTCAAAAACCGATTGTTTTCAAGTTTGATGCTTCAATGATGCCTGTTGCTCGCTACATTGCGACTTCAGATAGATACACCTTAACCCAACTTAAAAAACTTCTTGAAAATGATATTAAACCCTATCTTGAAAGGGTTGAAGGTGTAGCAACGGTTGATGTAATAGGTGGAAGGGAGATAGAGTACTGGGTTGAAGTGGAAGTACCAAAACTTCTTGAAGCAGGTGTTTCTTTTAGTCAGATTTCTCAGATGTTGCAACTCAACAATTTTAATTTTCCATCAGGTAGGGTTGATGTAAGGCATAAAACCCTCTTGATCAGGACGGTAGGAGAATACAGCAATATAAGGGACTTGGAAAATCAAGTGGTTGGTTTCAGAAAAAACGGACTCCCTGTATTTCTTAAAGATGTGGCAAAAGTATACGCAACAGAGTCGGAAAGATTAGGGTTTGCAAAGAATTTCAAGGACGAAGCAATAATTGTTTCAGTTTATAAGAGGTCCGGTGCAAATACCGTTCAGGTGGTACAGCGCGTTGATAGAGCAGTTAAAAGGATTGGTCAGTGGTATAAGGACGTGGATCTACAAAAAGGTTTTGACCAAGCCCGTTTTATAACCAAATCTGCTTCGGAGACAATAAATAGTGGAATAATCGGCGCTATACTGGCTGCGATAATGATTTTTCTTTTCCTCATAGACTTGAGACCTACTCTTGTCATTAGTCTGGCAATACCTCTTTCCGTGATTATATCTTTTACGGTTCTTTACTTTCTTGGATATTCGTTAAATATGATGACTCTTGCGGGAATAGCGCTTGGGGTAGGAATGCTGGTGGATGCTGCGGTTGTTGTTGTTGAGAATATTTTCAGACATGAGGAACAAGGAGAAGATAGGTATAATGCAGCGATTAATGGTGCGGAGGAAGTTTGGACAGCTATATCAGCTTCAACTTTGACCAATATTGTGGTGTTTCTTCCTCTTATTTACATTGGAGGAATGATAGGACAGTTTACAAAGCCTCTGGCAATAACGGTTACGGTTACACTTTTGGCGTCTCTTCTTGTAGCTGTGACCATAATACCTGTTATGACTTCAAGCTATATTACCCAGGCTGTAGCCCTAAAGGAGATGAGGAAACGCTATTGGTTTACCCCGTTAAGGGATTTATACCATAAAATATTGACCCGATTTGTTTTGCCAAAGAGGGGGATTATTTTAGTAGGTACCGTAATTCTCTTCATCGTCTCTATACCTATTTTAAAGTTCATTGATAGGGAGTTTGTGCCATCGATGGACATGGGTACAGCAATAATTTCCATTGAACTCCCCCCGGCGACCAATCTTCAAGAAACAGAACACTATGTGGATCAGCTCGTAGATATAGCAAAGGAGTATCCAGAGGTTGAGAGGGTAATGGCCACAGGTGGTTTGTCAAGTGGTATGATGTTTGGTACTTCTCAGGGTAGCAATACCGCCACTTTAATGATTCGTCTTGTGGATGCGGCAAAGAGGAAAAAAAGTGCAATGCAAGTTGCAAACGAAATTTTGCAAAAAACTCCGGTTTATCAAGGGGCTACTGTAAAATCTATGGACCTTGTTAATACTCTCTTTTTCGGTGGTGCGGGGAAACCCGTGGAAATTTCCATTTATGGTAAAGATCTGGAAGAACTCCTTTCCCTTGCAAATACAGTGGCCGATGAAATTGGGAAAATTAAGGGTATTGAAGGTGTAGAGCTTTCTTTTAAAAAGGCAAAACCTGAGTTGAGAATTAACATTTTGAGAGATAAGGCTGCATATTTTGGACTTACTCCAATACAGATTCAGAGGGAGCTTCAAATTGCATTTCAGGGAGTAACTACTACAAAACTGAGGTTAAGGGGGAAGGATTATGACCTCGTTTTAAAGGCAGATACCAGCTATTTGAAAGAGAGTGTGGAGAAACTTTTCTACTTTCCTATAATAACTCCGACGGGGGCTGTAATACCTCTAAAGGAGATAGCTGAATTTTCTTACGATTTAGGTGCTGTACAGATAGATCATGAAAATCAGTCAAGGGTGATAAAGGTTCTTGCCGATATACAGGGAAGAAAGAAGAGTGAGGTATTTTCTGAAATCAGAGATAGATTATTCAAAATTTCATTACCAGAAGGATATAGCCTCCAGATAAAAGGAGAATTTGAGCAAGTTCAGGATATGGTTAAGAATCTTGGAATCTCGATTTTTGCTGCTATCCTTCTTGTTTACATGATTCTGGCAGCCCAACTTGAGTCATTAAGAGATCCGATTATAATTATGCTGACTATTCCCCTTGCATTTGTCGGGTCCATTTGGGCTTTATTTATTACTGGAACTACGATTTCAGTACCATCTATGGTTGGTGTACTAATTCTCGTAGGTGTTGTGGTAAACCAAGCGATTGTTATGTTAACCTTTTACAAAGAGCTTAGGGAGAAAGGTGTTGATCCACTGGAAGCGGTGATTCAAGGTTCCGTTACAAGGCTAAGACCTGTTCTTATTACCAACCTCACCACGATTTTTGGTCTTATTCCAATGGCTCTTTCAGGACACACTGAAGGTGGTGCTTTGAGGCAACCTCTGGCTGTTGCTATGATCGGCGGGCTTGTAGCCTCTACAATAATGGCTTTTTTGGTTGTGCCAGTGATTTATACCTATTTTGAGAAGATACGGACGAGGTAAGAAAAAGCTAAGGCAGTTTAAAAGGCGAGGAGAGCTGATTATCGGGATTCGTGGTGGTCCCGCAGAGCGGGACCACCACGAATTTTTAGCAGTCTAATTCTATAAGAGGACTCTTATTGGTCGAAATTCTTGTAGACAGTTTTGCCAAAACATATCGGCCCTTTCTCGGTTTATCCAAAAAAAAATTACAATGATGTTTAAATTTGTAAATGAGGATACTTGAGGGGTTCAAAAAATATTACTTAAAAATTCTCATTTGTTTGAAAAAGACTCGCTAAAATTTCTTTGTCAAAAAGGTATAATTCCAAAATTCCGAATAAGACTGGTGGAGGTGGCGGGAATTGAACCCGCGTCCAGGGGCCTTGAACCATAGAGCCCTACATGCTTAGCCTGTCTTTGTTTTTCTCCCTCTTGCACCGACAGGCAGGTGCTTTGAGGGATAGCCTTCTATGCTCTCGACCCAAACCCTGAAGGCATGGGTTTGAGTCCAGCTCCTGTCTATCACGCCCTCTTTTCGGGCAGGAGCACCCCGAAAAGGGACGGCTGCTTTAATTAAGCAGCGTATGCGTAGTTGTAGTTGGCAGTTGTTTTTTGTGGCCTTATTAACGAGGTGGCCACACCCCGGCATGCGCTCTATGATTCAATTCGGCCCTGTCGAATCCAATACACCCCCTTGAGAAAGAGCAAGTATATTATAACTACATTATTCTGAAAAGTAAATAGTGCAGGTGTTCCTCAAAAGAAGGGAGTTTTAAAACAGTAACAAATATACATTCTTTATTTCATTAGAAATAAGCTACAACCAATAGTTCCAATGTTTTAAAATTATACAGCTTGGATATTGGATTTTCAATAAACCGGTGTTTCGTAAAATAATCTACTTGAAATGGTTAAGTCTCCTCAAAAATTCAGGTAAAGAAAAAGGTGACCATACTGCATCCTTATGAACTATAGAGTGAGGATATGCAGAAGTCGTTCAATTCCCAAAGATAAAGGAGGAGAAATCCCATAATTAGCAGATTAAAGAGACTATTCAGATTGAGAGATGGTTTTATTAAAAAAAGAGTCGTGAGAAGTAGTAAAATTAACGCATGTGATAATCGGGTTACAAAAAGAGTTGGATAGGGCCTATAACAAAAAAAGGAGCCCGAAATGAAAGGACCTTATTTAAATTAGTTCTCAATACGAACAATTTGCTTTAAAATTACAACGTGAAGAAACAGACAGCAGTAAAACTATATAGCCTTGCAATTATTCGAGGATTGCAATCCGCAAGTTATGCAATCAGTATCCCGTTTTTGAGTATCTATCTTTACAATGAGCGTGGTGTTCCAATGAGCCTTGTTGGCACTATCATTGGATTTGCTTCTGTATTGGGGTCTTTTTTAAGATTTTATGCGGGTAGGCTTTCTGATACACTGCCTACGGATACCGTAATGAAACTCGGCCTGTTTTTAAGGGCGTCAGGCTTTTTGGGTTTTTCGATTTTGATTTTACTCAACGCAAATCCTCTATTATTTTTCTTTTTCTTTTTTTTAAATTCAGGCGGGGCCAGCTTTTTTATGTCGGCTTCCGATGTTTTCGTTGCCAAAAATATTAATGAACCGGATAGGCCCTTTGCTTACAGCGTTATAAGGGTTGGGGGGAATCTGGGTTTTGCAATTGGCCCCTCCATTGGTGGATTTATTTCACGCTTTTCTTATCCCCTGACTTTTTTTGCATCCTTTTTACTTCAAGTAATTTGTATTTTCCTTGTAATATATCTTGTATCCTCCGGAGAGGAAAGAAAAAACGTGGGGCTTACAAAGGAAATTTCCTTCGGCGAAGTGCTTAAAAACAAAAATTTTATGTTGTTTATTGCTGGTACCTTCGTTCTTTCGCTCCTCATGGGTCAGCTCATTTCAACCCTATCTGTATATGCAAAGCATAAAGGTCTGGATAACGTTCAAATTGGTTACTTGTACAGTATCAATGGTTTTATGGTAGTTTTCTTTCAGATGATTATTATTAAAGTCGTGGATTATCTGGGTTACAAAAAGGGGTTGATTTTGGGCTCTCTTCTTTATTCCATGGGTTACTTTTATTTTGCTTTTTCCCATAATTTTACCAACTTTGCAATTGGAGTCATAGTTCTCACCGCAGGAGAAATGTTGGCTATGCCCCTTTTGACCACTATAACCTCAGCTATGGCTCCAGAGGATAAGAGGGGATTGTATATAGGTGTTCTCGGGTTTATAGAGGGGCTTTCCTGGGCAGTAGCACCTTTTATTGGCGGGGTTTTAATTGATGTCTTTTTAAAAACTCCTGTTCTTATATGGGGGACCGTCGCATCTTTTGGAGTTATATCCAGTCTCATATTTATGAAAGTAAGGTTTAATTGACGCGTACTTTCCTTTATAATTCAGAAAAAGGAGAAGTTATGAAGAGAGCGGTTTTTATATTATTGCTGTTTTCTTTATCCTGCCAAGCAAGGAAAGCTAAGGCTCCGGAAACTTCAGACTCTTTATTTAGCAGAGCTATGGAATATTTTCAAAAGGGGAAGTATAGTCGGTCTGCTGAGCTTTTCAAGGAATTTGTGTTTAAATATCCTCTCAGCGACAGTGTGGATTTTGCACAATACTACCTTGCGAAAAGTTACAAAAATGCTAAAAACTACGATGATGCAATAACCGAGTATCTCTTTCTGATCAATACCTTTCCAACCAGTGAGTATGTTGCTAATTCTTATCTGGAGTTGGCAGAATGCTATTTGGAAAAAAGTAAAACCATTTCAAGGGATACAGAGTCCATTAATGAAGCGAGGAGATACATTGAGGAATTTAAAAACCGTTTCCCTGATAATTCCCAGGTTGAAAAAGCCAAAGAACTTGAAAAGATGCTTTACAGAAGAAAAGGTCTTAAATACTTATACATTGCTGAAACTTATTTAAGGATAGGACATCCGAAAGCGGCTGATGTATACATCAATTTGGTTTTTGAAGAGTTTCCCGACGATGATAGTCTTGTTACTGCGGCAAAATTACTTAAAGTGAGAAGTTATTTATTAAAAAAGGAGTGTGATTCGGCAAAAGTACTTTTTGCCGAAATTAATGGTACAAAAGATAAGGCCTTTCAAAATGGGATAAATAAAATAGTCAAAGAAATTGAAAAGAAATGCGAAAAATAGGTATTTTTGGTGGTGCCTTTGATCCCGTGCACGTTGGCCATGTTATCCTTGCTCGGGATGTATGGGAAAATGTTGAGCTGGACAAAATTCTCTTTTTGGTGAACTACAAGCCACCCCATAAGGAAGTCTATGCTCCCTTTGAAGACCGGTTTAATATGGTAAAACTTGCGGTTGAGGGGGTTGAATATTTTGAAGCCTCAGATTTTGAAGCCATAGAAAATATTGTACCATCCTATACAGTGAATGTGCTTGAAAGACTTAAGGATAAGCTTAAGGATGCCGAATTTTTTTTAATTCTCGGTGCAGATCAGTACCAGGCTTTGCCGTCTTGGTATAATTATAAGAGACTTTTTGAAATGGTTAATTTTATTGTGTTAAAAAGACCCAACTGTTCGCTAAAAGCGATTAATACCGAAAAGGTTATCTTTCTGGATGAAAGGCTGATTGATATTTCCTCCACCGAAATAAGGGAGAGGATTAGACAGGGCAAGAGTATAAGATACCTTGTCCCCGAGGCAGTTTCTCACTACATAATTGAAAGAGGCTTATACCTGCAGGTCTAAAAGACCGGTAAGGCTATAAGACCATAGGCTCCTGGTCCAACGTGAATTGAAAGTAAAGGCCCTGCCTCGTTCACTATTAGTTTCCTGACAGAAAATTCCGATCTCACAAAGGTCTCCAGTCTTTCAGCAAACTTGCTTTTCCCCACATATGCAATACCAAAGTCATAAGTCTGGAAAGGATTAAGTTGTTTTTTTGCCATTTTGATTATCTTCTCGAATGCCTTTTTCTCCCCCATTGCGGTTCCGATGTTTTCAAGTTCGCCATCGGGGTTAACAACAATTAAAGGTTTTATGTTAAAAAACTCGGCAATTCCACCTTTTAGATTAGAAATTCTTCCTGATCTCATAAGATATTTGACGGTTTTTAGTGTCAGAATGAATAAGGATTTTTTCTGAACCTTTCTTAGATATTCTAAGATATTCTCAATGTTATAACCTTCTTCAAACTTTTCGAGTGCTCTTAATGCGAGGAGCGTTGTCCCAAGAGATGCCATTTTTCCATCAAAAAGGTACACGTTAGGGTACTTTGAGCTCACTATCCTTATAGCGTTGTATGTCCCGGATAGTTTAGCGCTTAGAGTAATTATCACCACTTTTTCATACTTTGAGAGGGCCTCTTTTATTGTTCTTTCAATGGAAATAGGGTCGGGCTGGGAAGTGGTCATATAAGTTTTGCCTTCTATTAGCAATTCAAGAACTTGCTTTTTATCTATGTCAATTCCTTCAAGATACGTTTTCCCATCCATGATAAGTTGAAGTGGAATAATATTTATTCCATGCTCCTGAGCAATGTCTAACGGAATGTCTGCTGTTGAATCGACTATTACGCCAAACTCTTTTTTCCGAGCCTTTCTATTCATTTCAATCATGTCGTCGATCTTATGCTTCAATATAGTTCCCTTTTGTTTTAGAACTTCAAATACCTTTTGGGGCCAGTTAGTATGTATATGGATTTTGAATAATCCACCGGCACCTGCAATTAAAAGTGAGCTACCCAGTGCTCCAAGAACAAGGGCCAATTTTTTCTTGTCGAGTCCATCACTCTTGATAACTGCTTCTGTGCAATATCGGTGTTCTATGTGCTCTTCTTCTATAATTTTCAAAGTTTCTTTCGAAGGGACTTTGTGTAGTTCTATTTTACCCGTATTTATGTACTCTACTATGCCTTTTAAAATCAAGACAAATCCATAGGCTCCAGAATCTACGACGCCTTTCTCTTTAAGCTTTGGAAGAAGTTCAGGGGTTTTGCTTAAGGAGTTTTCCGCCTTTTTAAGAAGCAGTTTCAAGAATTTGATAAAGTTTTTCTCCTTTTCAGAAATTTCAACGGCATATTCTGCGACTTCCCTTATTACTGTTATTATAGTTCCTTCAACGGGCTTTTCTAAGGAGTCGTAAACGGCATTCGTAGCATATTTAAGTGCTTCGGCGAATTCAGAAGTGGTAACACTCTCTTTACCTTTCAGGGCCTCAGCAAATCCAGTAAAGAATTGAGATACGATTGTACCCGAGTTGCCTTTGGCTGTAAAAAGGATTGCTTCTGAGAATCTTCTTACTACTTCGCACAATTTGAGACTTGAAGATTCCATGAGGACATTAATTCCACCTGCTAAAGTCTCTGCGAGGTTTGTGCCAGTGTCTCCGTCTGGTACAGGAAAGACATTGATCCTATTTAATTCATCCTTTAGGTCCTGAACTTTAATAATTCCCGCAAGCAAAGCCTTTCTCAATTCTTTAGCACGTAATTTTGTCACATCCATAGTGTTATTATTTTAAATGCTATTCATCAGATTTTTTAATACCCTTTATTTCCGGTAGAAAATTCCAGAGGTAGGCAATTAATAGAAATAGTGCTGTGTAGCTGATGAATCCAAGTGTTAGCCTTGCAAGGAGGTTTCTTGTAAGGATTAAATGACAGGGTAAAACTGAAATTACACTTGCAATGACTACCTTAATTATTTTCCTAAGGTATTCTGGGAGAATTGGATTATCCTTTGATACCATTGCGGTCAAAAAGAGAGCTTGAATTAAGGTGCCTGCAGATACGGCAAGGGCAAGGGCTGGAAAGTCTATTATTCTGGAAAGTGTGATTGCTATTGCAATGTTTACAATAGTACCCAAAATCACGCTTATGTTTGGAATCTTTATTTCTCCTCTTGAAAAGTAGTAGTTCAGGAATATTTTTGAAGTCCCTATGGCAAAAACATGAGGAGTGTAAAAGATCAGAGCCTGAGCTGTTTGGAGGGTGTCGAGATGGGTGAAAGCACCTCTCTGGAAGAGTACCTGAACAATTTCACCTGAATAGAAAATTATGAAAATTGAGGAAGGCAATGTTAGAAATACAGCATAAAAGAAAGACTTCCACAGAGCTTCCCTCATTTCGCTGTTTTTCGCAACAAGTCTGGAAAAAGAAGGCATTGAGACCGTCTGAAGGCCAACTGCGAAAAGACCTACTGGAACCTGCATGATGCGGTAGGCATAAGTCAAATAAGAAACGGAACCTTCTCTTAAAAAGGTGGCTATTAGTGTATTGATAAAGGGGGCAATTTTAGAAAAACCAACACTTATGAAAACGGGAATAAGCAGTTTCCCAAAATCCTTTAAGTAGGGATGGTGAAAGTTGAAGGTAATTTTAGGTAAAACCTGGTGTACTTTAAGTCTCTGCGACAGGTATAGTAGCTGTAGCAAACCGCCGAATAGAACAGAATACCCAAGAATGGTGGCATATTCTTCTTCCGGAAGAAAGTATTTTGAAGCGATTATAATGATGATAATTCCAAGATCAAATAAAGCAGGGGAGAGTGCAGGGTGAAAGAACTCGTTCTTTGAATTCAGTATCGCTTGAAAAAGGGCAGAGATAGAAACAAGGATGAGGTAAGGGAAAGTGATTCTCGTAACTTCAACGGTTTTGTTAAATTTTTCGGGAATGCTGGTAAAACCATAGGCAGTTATAAGTACGATCTGTTTCGAGAAAATGATGCCAAGTGTAGCAATTATAAGAGATGCAAGGAGGAAAATTGTAAAAATCAAGTTTAAAAAGTGTTCAGGGTCTTCCTTTTTTTCCAAAGCCTTTACGTAATTTGGCACAAAGGCGGTTTGCATAACATTTTCTGCCAGCATATCCCTTAGGAAATTAGGGATCCTGAAAGCTATGTTAAAGATGTCAGCAAATCTTCCAGCTCCGACCAAAAATGCTATTGATGCATCCCTTATAAACCCAAGGATTCGTGAAACAAAAGTTGCAATTGAAAATTGTAAAATGGATTTAAACTTAATGGCTACTCTCCTTTAAGAATTTGTTTACTGGTCGAAACGCCCTCTCTAAAGTTTCCCATCTCGGTATTCTATTATCTTTCATTTTTGCCTATTCCTAACACGCTCTGGTTTTTAGGTAGACTGTTGTTTTTTTTCACACCAAAGATTGTTACGTCACCCACAACCAAGTTTTTGCTTATGTATCCACATTCTTTATATAAGAGAGGAGCGGGATTTAGCCATAGCATCCTTTATGTAATCCTGTCCCGAATGGGAATCTCAACTTTATGTTGCGATTTCCTATTCAGATCAAAGAAAATTAAACCTGCTTTCACTACGTTGGCTCTTGCGCCTATATCTAAGGATAATTCGGACATAAAAAGAAAATTTTCACGATATGATACCGAGTTCCTTTCCAGCCTTTTTAAAGGCATCCAAGGCTCTTTCCAGTTGCTCTATGGTGTGGGTTGCCATAATGCTTGTTCTTATAAGCTGTCTGCCTGGTGGTACCGCTGGAGTGATTACCGGATTTGTATAGACTCCGTATTCCATTAGTTTTTTCCAGAGCATGAAAGTTTTCATATCATCACCGATTATGATTGGCACAATTGGAGTTTGTGTCTCACCGATGTCAAAGCCAAGGCTTTTCAATCCTTCATGCCAGAACTTGGTGTTCCTCCATAGATTTTCTCTTCTTTCATGGTCAGTTTTTATAATTTCCAGTGCAGCTCGTGCGGCTGCCACCTGACCGGGAGCTAATGCTGCGCTAAAAATCATAGGCCTTGCAAAATGTTTAATGTATTCAATTACCTTTGCGTCTCCCGCTACAAATCCACCTATTGACGCAAAGGATTTACTAAAAGTTGACATTATTAAGTCCACTTTCTCTATGAGTCCAAAGTGTTCTGCGGTTCCTGCGCCCGTTTTACCCAGAACTCCAACTGAATGGGCGTCATCTACCATAAGTCTTGCTCCATACTTTTCCTTAAGTTTAACAAGCTCGGGTAAATTGGCGATATCTCCTTCCATGCTGAAAATGCCGTCCACAACGATTAGAATGCCTCTGTCTTCAGGAATTGCCTTCAATATTCTCTCTAAATGTTCCATATCATTGTGCTTAAACCTCAAAACGTGTGCATGGCCGAGTCTTGTCCCATCTACAATGCTTGCGTGGTCCCACTTGTCAAGAATGACTACATCATTCTTTCCAAGAAGGGCAGACATAATTCCGAGGTTTGTCTGATACCCGGTGCTGAAAACCAGTGCCCTTTCTTTACCGACAAATTTTGCCAGCTCTTCTTCAAGTTCTTCATGAATATCAAGGGTGCCGTTTAAAAATCTTGAACCGCAGCTTCCTGTTCCATATTTTTCAATAGCTTCCTGCGCCTTTTTCTTTACGTAAGGATGGGTAGTAAGTCCCAGATAATTGTTGGACCCAAGCATTACAAGGGGCTTTCCATCCACCACCACCTCAGTATCTTCTGCGGAGGCAACGGGATGGAAGTAAGGGTAGTATCCTAATTGCTTTGCTTTCTCCGCCTCCTCGAATTCATAGCATTTTTTAAATATGTCCATTGTTGAACCTCCTAAGTAAAAATTTTTCCTGTTTTTATCATATCTAAAACTTCGCCTATTTTTGAGGCATCTTTGCCTCCACCTTCCGCCTTGGTCTTACTCCCGCCACCACCACCTTTGAGATATTTACCGATGGTTTTCACCAACTTGCTTGCATCAACATCCTCAATATTTCCAAGAACTTCTACCAAGAAGAAAACATTGTTGGCTTTACTGCCGATTAAGATCAAGAGTCCCTTTGCCTGTGTTGCCCTGATTCGGTCTGCTATGGCCCGTAGTGCCTTTATATCGGCGTTTTTAACATATTCTGTGAAAACAGTGAATCTATCGGTTTTTAGTTGTTTTTCTACGATTTCTTTAACTTTTAGATCAGCCCATTTGGTTAAATAAGTCTTTACCTCCTCTTCAAGTGATTTTATTAGTTCCTGATTTTTCACAATTTTTTCAGCTAATTTATCTGAAGTGGTGGATAAGGTTTCGGCTGCAGTCATGAGCGTATCTTCGAGTTTCCGAATATATTGTAGTGCTTTCAGCCCTGTATAAGCTTCTATTCTTCTTATGTTGGCGCTGGAAGCCTCTTCTTTAATGATTTTAAAAAGTCCAATGTCTCCTGTCCTTTCTGCGTGGGTTCCACCACATAGTTCTCTTGAAAAGTCACCAATATGAATTACTCGAACTATTTCACCGTATTTACCTTCAAAAAGGGCCATGGCGCCGTCTTTTAAAGCCTCATCGTATTTCATATATTTAATTTCCAATGGAATATTTTCGATGATTTTCGTGTTGACAATTTGTTCTATTTCCTCGATCTCTTCTTTTTTCAATTTCGAGAAATGGAGGAAGTCAAATCTCAATCTATCGGGTTCAACAAGGGAACCTTCCTGGCGCACGTGTTCGCCGAGAACTTCTCTCAATGCGGCGTGAAGAAGATGGGTGGCAGTATGGGCTCTTTGAGCTCCCTTTCTGAGTTTTTCGTCAACAACGAGTCTTACTTCTACATCCTGTATCTTTCCTTCAATTAACCTTCCAATGTGAATGATTTGGTTTTCAATCTTTTTTGTGTCAAGGACCTCGACAAGAAAGTGTCCTTCTGGACCTTCACCTTCTATGATTCCCTTGTCACCAACCTGACCACCGCCTTCAGGGTAAAAGGGGGTTTCCTCGGTCACAATATAAATTTTTTCACCTTTGAATCCGTACTTGATGATCTTCGAAAGGGTTTCGAGTTTCTCGTACCCTATAAATTTAACTTGACCTTCTTTGAAAACGGTCCACTCTTCTGGTATGTCAACCTTGAATATCTCGGTTTTCCTCGCCTTTTCCCTCTGGGTTTCCATCTCCTCCTCGAAGGATGACCAATCAATTGCAAGTCCTGCATCTTTAGCGTATTCTTCGATTAAATCAAGAGGAAGACCATAAGTATCGTAGAACTTGAATACGACCTTTCCGCTAAGAACACCAGAAGCTTTGGCCTCTTCTACTTCCTGTTCCAGTTTTGGAAGGGTTTTGGCAATATTTTCAATGAATCTTTCTTCCTCTCGTTTTATGATAAACTCTACTTCTGTTTTTCTCTCAATAAGTTCGGGATAAGCATCTTTCATTATTTCAACCACAACGGGAACCAGTCTATAAATTATGGGTTTGTCACCATATCCTATTTTTTGAGCAAAGCGGTGAGCCCTCCTCAAAATTCTTCTTAAAACATAACCTCTCCCATAATTGGAGGGGTAGATTCCATCAGAAATAGCAAAGGTTAGAGCCCTGGTGTGGTCTGCCAATACTCTGTGAGCACTGCCTCGATCATCACCATAATATTTGACCCCTGTAATTCTTTCAACTTCTTCTATGATGGGCATAAACAGGTCAGTATGGAAATTGGAATCAGCCCCGTTTAAAACCCTAAGAAGCCTTTCAAGCCCCATTCCCGTATCAATATTCCTGGTCCCGAGCTTTTCCAGTTCTCCTTTCTCATTTCTATTGTACTGCATAAAAACGAGGTTCCAGATTTCAAGAAAGCGTTCTCCTTCCATTTCTGGGGTTGCCTGATTGGGATCTGCATCGACTCCGAGGTCATAGAGAATTTCTGAACAAGGTCCTGCTGGCCCTTGCTCTCCCATTTCCCAGAAATTGTCTTTTTCGCCAAGTTTTACTATCCGCTTTTCTGGTATTCCTATAACATCTTTCCAAATGTTGTATGCCTCATCGTCTTCTTTGTAAACGGTTACCCAGAGCCTGTCTTTTTCGAGCCCATAGATTTTTGTAAGGAGTTCCCAGGCGAATTTGATTGCTTCTTCCTTGAAATAGTCGTTGAAGGAAAAATTTCCCAGCATTTCAAAAAAGGTGTGATGCCTTTTGGTGAAGCCCACATTATCAAGGTCATTATGCTTTCCACCGGCTCTTAAGCACTTCTGGCAAGAGGCTGCACGCGTAAAAGGTGGTTTAACAACACCGAGGAAGAAGAGTTTAAATTGATTCATACCCGCATTGGTGAAAAGGAGCGTGGGATCATTTTTTGGCAACAGCGAAGAGCTGGGAACTATCACATGGTCTCTTTCTCTGAAATACTTAAGGAAGATTTCTCTAACTTTATTGGAATTCCACATCATATTACCAGTTCCTTTAAAACTTTAATTTTCATGTCAAATTCTAAAAGTTCGAGGCGATTAAGGGCATCAATCAAATCTTTTCCGGCGACAAGTACACCGTGCTTTTGAAGGATTAAAATAAAAACCCCTTCTGATGCACCTTTGTCGGCAACTTCTTCTTCAAGCTCCGCAGAACCAGCCTTTTTATATGGTATAGATATGAGTTTTGGTCCGAGGTAATCAGAAAGTTCCGCCATCAGGGGCTTTGATTCAACAGGAGTATAGAAGGAAACGGCTGTGGTGTAGGGGGGGTGAGCATGAATTATGGCTCCGATCTTTGGCTTTACTCTGTACCATGCAAGGTGGGTTTTTAGTTCAATGGATGGGGCTAATGTGCCTTCTATTACATTGCCGTTTATATCGACGAGAAGAATGTCCTCTGGATTTAACTCTGCTTTACGCTTTCCCCTCGGTGTGATAAGAATTTCGTTTTCGCTTACCTTAACGCTTACATTTCCGACGTTTGCTTGAATGAAATCTTTTTCGTATAAGATTTTTAAGATTCTTATGATTTCTTCCCGCTCACTTTGGTAGGATGACATCTTTCCCTCCCATATAAGACCTAAGGACTTCAGGAATAGTTATACTGCCGTCCTCATTTTGGAAGTTTTCCAGAATTGCTATGAAAACTCGCGGGGTTGCAAGCCCCGAACCGTTTAAGGCGTGAGGATATTCAACTCGTCCATCCTTTCTTCTGAATCTTGTTTTTGCTCTTCTCGTCTGGAAAGCCTCTGTATTGGAACAGGACGAAGCCTCAAGCCATCTCCCGACGCCGGGTGCCCATACTTCTATATCATAAGTTTTAGATGAAGCAAAACCCATATCGCCTGTGCAGAGCAGAACAACTCGGTAAGGAATTTCTAAAAGTTTTAATAGATCCTCAACGTCTTGTAACATTTTTTCCAATTCTTCATAAGAATCCTCTGGCTTTGTAAATTTAAAAAGTTCTACTTTGTTAAATTGGTGAACTCTTATAATCCCCCGGACGTCTTTACCGTAAGACCCTGCTTCTCTTCTATAACAAGGGGTGTAGGCCATGTAGTATTTTGGAAGTTCGTCTTCGGTCAAGATTTCATTCCTATGTATGTTTGCCAAAACCGTTTCAGCGGTGGGGATTAAAAACAGCTCATCTTCCGGAATAAAATACATTTCTTCCCTAAATTTGGGTAGGTGTGCAGATACGTACGTGGATTCTTCTTTGACTAAGGTTGGAGGCAGTATCTCTTCATAGCCTTTTTTCTTGTTATGATCTAAGAAGAAATTGATAAGTGCCCTTTCCAGTTCTGCACCCTCGTTTTTGTATATGGCAAACCTTGATCCTGAAATTTCCCCAGCCTTTTTAAAGTCAATGATTTTTAGATTTTCAGCTATTTCCCAGTGGGGCTTTGGGGTGAATTTAAACTCTCTTATTTTTCCGTGTTCTCTTACAACTACATTATCCTCAGAACTTTTTCCAATGGGGCACGATTCATGAGGGACGTTCGGCAGGTACAATAGTTTTTCGTTCAAAAATTTCTCCTTTTCTTCAAGTTCTTGTTCCAGTTCTTTAAGTTTTGTATCAATTTCCTTGGCTTTGCTTAGGAGAGACTCGGGGTTTGAATTTTCCTTCATAGCTCGAGATATTTCTTTACTTATTTTATTTTTTTCTGCCCTGAGTGCATCGATTTCCTTTTTCAGAGTACGTGTCAATTCATCCAGATTTATCAAATCATCTAAAATGTTTGTGTCGTAATTTCTCTTTTTCAGGGCTTCCTTCAACAAATTCGGATTCTCTCTCAGTAGTTTACGTTCAATCAAATTGAACCTCCTTCGAGTAGGTTTAATTTTAATATCTCGTGCGTGGAAGTTCAAAGATTAGCAAATGTTTAAAATCTTTTTGACCTTAAGCGAGTTTTAGTAAATAATTTAAATATGGATCAATGGAGAATATTAGTAGAGAGAAGGAGCATAAGAAAGTATAAGAAAGAACCTATTCCCGAAGAGGTTTTCGAAATACTTTTTGAGCTTTGTAGATGGGCACCTACATCACGAAACTCTCAATCCTACTACTTCATCGTTATAAAAAATTCTGAAATCATACGGTTTCTTGGTAACATCAGAGAACCTGCATGGCCGATCCTTTCTGCACCTTATGCTGTTGCTATTTGTTCCGATCCTTCAAAATCAAGGCGGCATGTTCAAGATGGTTGTATTGCAGCGTATCATTTCATGCTGGCTGCGTGGTCCTTAGGATTGGGAACATGCTGGATAGCGGATATGGACAGACCTGAGGTTAAAGACAAACTTGGAGTGCCTTTAGAACACTATATAGCTACCGTAACGCCCCTTGGATGGCCCGCGGAAATACCCGAACCACCTCCAAGAAAGTCGGCCAAGGAGTTTTATAGATTTATTAAATAGATAGATTTATTAAATAGTTTTTGGCTATGGAAGCGAGGATTAAATTTAAGAACGTCGTTATCTCAATCATAATTTTCTCTATATCTATACTATCCATCAGATTATTTGAACATCTATATGATACAACAAAAATCCGATGTGAAAAGTGCATTTTTATAAAAAAAGTGAAAACCACAGGTAGAGATTTGGAAATTCCATTTTTAATGGAGGCTTCTGGTTCCCATATCTTTTGGTTTAACTTTGAAAGACCTAAATGTGATACTCCTGCGCTTTTTATTCCTTTGATAGACGGGAATTATTTGGAAGTTTATTTGAATGGACATCTTATAGGGGTTTCGGGCAATCCCATAAGTAGAAATTCCCTTCGATGGAACAAACCCGAGCTTTTTGTTATTCCGGGAAGTTTTTTAAAGGATGGGTTCAATGAACTTAGAATATTAGTTAAGGCAGAAAACACTTTAGGCATACTTTCGCCTATTTTTATGGGTGATTTAAGATTTGTGAAAGGCCGATATATTTTGCTGGGTTTTTTGAATCAGGTGTTAAATCAGTTTTATTTGGCGATGTTTTTGGTTTTAGGTTTTTTCATTGTTTTAATTCCATTTTTAATAGAACTAAGGCTGCACAGGGCCTTATTGGGAATTTCTTTGATCTTTTTTGCTATATATCTTATTGACTATACATTTGTGCCTTATCTCCCAATCTACTACGCTGTATACAAAAAAATTATAATAGCTTCCCTTTACTTATCTCTTGCGTTATATGGTCTTGCTTTTGTCTATGAATTCGGGTATAGGGGGGTCCATCGGAAAATTGCATTGGCTTTGCTTGTCGTTAATATCGGTTTGATCTTAGTTCTTTTGAGTGTTCCTAACGATAGTGTCCTTGTAAGGAGAACTTACCTTAAAATGAACGTAACAATATATGTTAGTATGGCTTTAATTGTTTCAGTCTTCTTAAGAGAGATTATACGATCTGCGAGGCCAGAAAAATTACTTTTAATTAACTTGAATGCAATTATTTTCCTTCTCCCGCATGTCTTCAATGATGTGTATGTACTTGTGAATAATCTTCCCAAACCGTTGTTAACTCAGTATGCTCTGCCCATTTTCGTGTTTGCTAATACATCCTATATAGTAAACGATTTTATTACTCTTTACCGCAAGCTTATTCTGGAGAAGAGGAGAGCAGAGTTTCTTGAAAAAGAGTCGATGAGGGATCCACTGACAGGGGCGCTCAATAGAAGATTTTTAAATAAAATAAAAGAAATTATTCCAGGAATGTATAGCATTTCACTAATAGATTTGGATAACTTTAAAGATTTCAACGATCACTTCGGGCACGTAATAGGTGATTGTGTTTTGAGACGTATTACTTCAATTCTATTTTCTATGCTTAGGAAAGATGACTATGTAATACGCTACGGAGGTGACGAATTTCTACTTTTGCTTTATAAAACTTCAAGAGTGGAAGCCGAGAAAATTTTAGAAAAGATTAAACACAAGCTTGTAGAAAACAAAATCGAGTGTGATGACCAAGATTTCTACGTGTCTTTTTCTTATGGTATTGCTTCAGCGGATGAGGCGCATACCTTTGAAGAAATGCTTAAAATTGCGGATTCACGACTTTACGAGGCAAAAAGTTTAAAGAGTGGAGTTTAATTTTATAACCAATTAGGATGGATGGTTTGTTGGATTTTTGCTTGTTGAAGATAGTTGTCAGCCCCTTTAGGGATTTTGTAAAGTTATCGCCGTTTTTGGCTATCGTTCCTACAATAGATACTGTTGCGGATAAATCCTTATTTTCACAGTTACATATGAACTCTTAATTAACCTTAGCAGTTTTTCTGCAACCTTCTTAAGTTTTGTCAAATTTATATCCTGAAGGATTATCATAAATTCTTCTCCGTCATATCTTCCCACTGTGTCAATGGATTTTATATTCATTAATATCGTTTGTGCGACGGCTTTAGAAACTTATCTCCACAAGGGTGACCGTTTTGGTCATTTACACACTTAAAGTTAGCAAAATATCTATGAAAAGTATTCCAAACTTTTTCTGGTCGTTTTATATTGCTTTAAAGCTTCTTTAAGTTTCTTTTCCAAGTGTTTTCGGTTAGGTGTTACTGTGAGGGAATCAAGGGATGCTTCGTTTTTCTAAGTTTCTGATATTTTCAAGAGTCAGTGAGTTTCCAAATTCATCTTGAATCTTTTAACAATCTTTTAACTGCACCTATCACCCCACCTTTTGCCTTCTTTTTCAAGGTAAACCACAACATGAACAGGAATTCTTACACTTTGCTTATCGTGAAAAAAAATGTTCACTTCTTGAACCTTAGAAGTCTTTATTGCTTTCACTACTGGACATTCTCCAGTGCAAGTCTAAAAGTGATCTCTTCAAGTTTCTTTCTTATGTCTTTACAGTTCGTGAAAGTTGGCTTAAATTTATAATTGAAAGGAGGTTATTTATGTCCATTAAAAAAAATACTCTGAGGATTTCAAACAGAGCCGAGGGTATGCAGGCTTCGCCGATCAGAAAACTTTATCCCCATGCAATAGAGGCAAAAAAGAAAGGTGTAACTGTTTATCATCTTAATATAGGACAACCTGACGTACCAACTCCTAAGCAAATTTTTGAGGGCATAAAAAATTTTAACGATCCTGTATTACCATACGGGCCTTCTGATGGGATTCCTGAGTTGAGGGAGGAAATAGCAAAATATTTCGGAAGATTTGGGGTCCAAGTTTCGCCTTCTGAAGTTTTTATAACAACTGGTGGGTCCGAGGCAATTTTATTTGCCTTTCTCCTCGTGGGCGATTATGGAGATGAGGTTCTTGTGCCGGAGCCATTCTATACGAATTATCAAGGCTTTGCACAACAGGTTGGGATCAATTTAAGGCCCATTCCAACTTCAGTGGAAGAAGGTTTTCACTTACCATCTTATGAAACGATAAAAAAGTTAGTTAATGATAGAACCAGAGCCATTCTTCTTTGTTCTCCGAATAACCCAACTGGTACTATTTATGAAGATGAGGAATTTGAGAGTGTTATAAAAGTAGTAAAAGAGCACGGGCTGAATCTCCTGGTTGATGAGGTTTACAGGGAGTTTGCTTTTGATGGACGGAAACCTGTAACTACTTTAAGATTCGAGGAAATTCATGATCGGCTTATAGTTCTTGATTCGATTTCCAAAAGGTTCAGTGCTTGTGGGGCCCGTGTTGGATTCATAGTTACAAAAAATAGGGAATTTCTTGAGGCATTTATGAAAATGGGCCAGGCGAGGCTTTGTCCACCTACCATTGAACAATGGGGTGCAGTTTATGGATTTAAGTATATTGATGAATTCATTGGTCCAATGATAGCAGAATATGAAAAGAGAAGAAATGCGGTTTTTGACGAACTGGCAAAGATACCGAGAATAGAAGCGAGAAAACCTGAGGGAGCATTTTATACTGTTGTAAAATTACCAGTTGAAAACGCAGAGGATTTTGCGGTCTGGCTGTTGAAGGATTTTAATGAAAATGGAAAAACTCTGATGGTAGCCCCTGCTGAGTCTTTTTATTTGACACCAGGAAAAGGAGTGGACGAGGTTAGGATTGCTTATGTCCTTGAAGAAGAAAAGCTTAGAGAAGCGATAAGAATTTTGGGTAAAGCTTTGGAAGTTTACAACTCACGGAGGTGAGTACATGTGGGAGGGCAGGCTGGAAAAAATTGATAATTTTAGATGGAAAATCAGTCAAGATTATAAAAGATGTATGAGAGTTCCTGGAATTATTTATGCCTCAGAAAAACTCTTGGATTCAATAAAAAAGGACAATGCGCCTGAACAGGTAGCAAACGTGGCCTGTCTCCCGGGTATTCAGAAGTATTCCATTGCTATGCCTGATATCCACTGGGGGTATGGCTTTCCAATCGGTGGTGTGGCTGCCTTTGATGTTGAAAACGGAGTAATTTCACCTGGCGGTGTGGGTTACGATATCAATTGTGGTGTTAGGATTTTAAAAACAAATTTGAAAAAATCCGACATTGAAAGACATCTGGAAAAGATTCTGGATGCAGCTTTCCACAATGTACCTGCAGGCGTTGGTAAAGGTGGTATATATAGAGTGACTGAAAGGGAACTTAGAGAGGTGATGGTTCAAGGTGCCCGTTGGGTTGTTGAAAAGGGTTTTGGCTGGAAAGAAGACCTTGAGAGGATAGAAGAAGGCGGCTCTATGAGCGGTGCAAACCCTGATAAAGTATCGAGGAGGGCAATTGAAAGGGGGTTGCCACAACTCGGATCACTTGGCGCAGGTAATCACTTTCTTGAAATTCAGGTAGTGGAACGGATCTTTGACAAGAAGGCAGCCAGCGTAATCGGGATAGAGGAAGGCTCCATTACCATAATGATTCACACAGGGTCAAGAGGATTTGGACACCAGATATGCGATGATTATGTGAGACAGCTACAAAATGCCATGGCAAAGTATGGAATCAGTGTGCCTGATAGGCAACTTGCATCGGTTCCTTTCAACTCTCCGGAAGGGCAGGCCTACTTTGGGGCAATGGTATGTGCCGCAAACTTTGCCTGGGCAAACCGCCAGTTTATAACTCACTGGATTAGGGAGTCTTTTGAGAAAGTTCTCGGCGAGAGTGCTGAAAAACTTGGCATGCAAATAATTTATGACGTTGCCCACAACATCGCAAAGGTAGAAGATCACGTCGTTGATGGTCGGATTAAGAAAGTAATAGTGCATAGAAAAGGTGCAACGAGGGCATTCCCCAAGGGACATCCTCAAGTACCTGCAGTTTATAAGGAAATTGGACAACCCGTTTTGATTCCTGGTGATATGGGAACTGCTTCTTACATTTTACTTGGAACGCAGAGGGCGATGGAGGAAACCTTTGGGTCTACCGCTCATGGTGCGGGGAGAGTTCTTTCAAGAAGTGAGGCTATAAGGCGTACAAGGGGAAGAAACATCATTGAAGAGCTTAGAGAAAAAGGAATCCTCGTTAAAGTCCATTCCATGGAGACCTTGAGCGAGGAGGTACCAGATGCATACAAAGACGTGGACGTAGTTGTTGATGTCGTCCATAATGCGGGTATCTCCACAAAAGTGGCAAGAATGGTCCCCATTGCTGTTATTAAAGGTTAAAAGGAGGAAGACATGGCTAATTATAGAATCTTGCTGGTTGATGATGAACCTGATATTCGTACAGTTTATGGCGAAATGCTGAAAAGGGAAGGCTATGATGTGATAACTGCTGAAAATGCAGAAGAGGCTCTTTATAAGATCTCAACGGAGCCTATTGACCTTGTTATCCTTGACATCAAGATGAAGGGGAAATCTGGTCTTGAGGTTTTGGAAAATCTGGAAAAAGAGAAGAAAAAGAAAGACATTCCCGTGATTCTTTTTACTGCTTACAGCTCTTATCAGGATGAATACACCGCTTGGTTCGCCGATGCCTATGTCGTTAAATCGGGCGATCCAACGGAGTTGAAAAACGAAATTAAAAGGTTGCTAAAGAAAAAGGAGACTCCTAAGTAATTTGTGCCTTTTGATCTTATTAATTCTTTCACCTTAATTAGTTTTACCTTTGCTAACAGTAAGAATTACTTTTTCACTTGATTTTTACACGGTGAAAATTAAAGAGTTTATCTATGTAGAAATCCGGAATTTGTTAGTGCTTTTAGAATTTACCAGACGAGGAACATATCAGCGGATTAAAAAAGTGAAATGCATTAGAGAGTGACAACTTAGATGTAAATTTTAGATTCCCGTTTTTCTCTAAGGTAATTGAACCAAATAGTTTGTTTTTAATTAATGTTAGTAAAATGTGTAGCGTGAGAAATACTGTGAAATTTTTTTCGCAGTTGCTCTTGCTAATGACCTTTTGTTTCTTCTTTTATAAAATTTACTAAAAAGGGGTTAATGTGCATGGGTTTAATAATACGAGGTAATGGATTCTGCTACTGGAGAGGTTAAATTAGCAGAAGAGGAAATTGGGTCTCCGGGGTATCATTTTAGGGCGTTTGATGGTGTAGGGAGTAGTGGGACGCTTCCAGATGGTACGTATAGGATAAGAATAGTAGTCAGGAGCTTATTGGGAAACAGGGGGATAGATCCGCCTGATACGGCTGTTTTATATGTTAGGGTCTACGGGAGTGAGAACTATCATATAATCTCTCGTGGAGTTCCAGGAGCTTCTTTTTTCCATGATACTCAGTATCACGTCACGAGGGTAGTTGATACCGCCTATACTGGCGAAGTTTTAAATAAAGTAACCTTATATAAGAACTACTTTCCCTACTATCATTATTGGGAGACGGTGCAAGCAGATAGAGAGGAGTTAGGGTTCTCTCCAGTACTCTCCTCCAATGATAGCGTTTTGATCTTTTCGGTTCCGGATAGTGTTGTTATAATAAAAAACCCTTTACTTTGTTATGATGTCAGTTCAAATACGAGGGTTTATTCTTGTGGCAAATTTCCCGTGATTTCGCCCTGTGGGGATAAAATAATCTATTATAGGGATAATTCCATTGTTGTGGAAGACTGGAAGCATAGGAGGATTTTGGAGACCTTTCCTGTTTCAGAAGTAAGGTTTTTAGGATTTCATCCGTATCATGATATGTTCTTGTATTCAAGAGGAGGTGATTTAATTTTGCACACTCCTTCAGGTGATAGTCTTGTTTTCCACTCAGACGGGGGGATTATAGAAGAGGCATGCTATCATCCTGACGGAATTAGGATGTTATTGTTAATTAGCGACAGCGTGGGGAAGAAGATTTTACACTTTGATCCCCTGAGGAGTGAAACACTTATTATAGAAGAATCACAAATACTAAAGGGAATTTCTGTTACGCCCGATGGAAGATTTATCACTTATAATCAGGGTAGGTATGTTATAGGTTTTCCGGCTGGTAAAATTAGAAAGGAACCCTTAGTTCTCATTAAATCACCCTTAGTAGGTAACGATGTTGAGCAAAAGATAACTATAAGAGGAACGGTTATCAACAACGTTTCGCCCGATACAACAGTTTATGCACACCTTACAAGTTTTAAGGTAGAGTGGGGGTATGGAGAGTATCCAGATGAGTTTAGTAATGAGGGTGTGGGATGTAATTCTTCAGATGAAGAGTTTGACAGAATCAATTTTGAATGGAATCAAGATTATGAAAGTTGGGAGGAGTTGCCTTGGAATAACGATTTCTTACTTGTAAAATCTATTTTTAGGGATGGCATTACTTACGGGGGTGTTGTGGGATACTGGTATAATGGCCCCATTAATTTCATTGAGTTGGAACATAATGTGCAATGGATGTACGGAAAAGAAAAGTTAAATATCAAAATCAATGGGCAAAATATTTATTATTTCTCCAAGCCTTATCCAAACCCAGCTTTCAAAGACTTGAATTTTAAGTTTATGATACCAGAAAAAGGCAATGTGATTATGGAAATATTTACTGTTGACGGTCGGCTTTTAGGAAGGTTAGTGGAAATGTATGAGGCTGGTTGTCATGTTATTAAACTAAGCGATATACTGAAGCAAAACAAAATTCCGACTGGAATATATTTTTACAGGTTTAAGTACCGTGAAAAACTGGAAAAAGGTAAATTCGTCTGGATAAAAAGCAATTAAGGTCAGAAACAAACTCTGGTCTCTTTGCAACAGTTATGTATAGGGAGCGTGAAGATCATTTCTATTGAGAATGCTTAATAGAATACAACCGCCAAATACCGTGTACTGGTTTAAGAATGGAAGTTTTACCTTACCTGTGGATTTTTTTTATTAAATAGTGAAGGTCCCATATTACGGATCTAATAGACTATTCAAGATGATAGAAATTTAAAGCAATTCCTGACTGACATGAAGGGGTATGCTTTTTCTTTAGAAGTTAAAAATTAACCTTCCGCAGCTTTTTTTAAGGACCGCGCTTACTTGATTATTGTTGCCGTTGCTTTTAATATTTACTATATTACAGGAGTGGTGAAATGAAGTGTATTGTTTTGGCAGGTGGTTTTGGTACGAGAATTAGGCCTTTGACCACCGCTATTCCAAAACCTATGCTACCCCTTGTGAATAGACCTATTCTTGAAAGAATTGTTTCTCACCTAAAAAAGCACGGGCTTGAGAATCTTATAATGCTCCTTTACTTCCAGCCAGAGGTGATAAAAAATTACTTTGGTGACGGTTCCGATTTCGGGGTTAAAATTTCATATGTTGTACCACAGGAGGATTATGGTACCGCAGGTGCGTGTAAGATGGCGGAAGAGTATCTGGGTGATGAAGAAAGAATTCTTGTTATCAGCGGAGATCTCCTAACGGATTACAATCTAAAAGCCTTGATGGATTTTCACGAGAAGAAGAAGGCGATGGTTACTATTGGCCTCACGAGGGTTACCGATCCTCTCCAGTTTGGTATCGTTATCACCGATGAGGACTCCAGGATTGTCAAATTTCTTGAAAAACCAACCTGGGGTGAAGTATTTTCTGACACGATTAACACAGGTATTTACTTGCTAAATAGAGAAGTATTTGACTTTATTCCAAGAGGTACCGCCTTTGATTACTCAAAGGACTTATTTCCCTTGCTTTTGAAAGAGGGCAAGCCTCTCTACGGTTATGTTGGAAAGGGATACTGGCGAGATATTGGAGATCCCAATTCTTACCGCTATGCCCACTACGATGTATTTGATGGGAAGGTAAACATTTCCATTGAAGGGAAGAAGCTTGACCTTGTTGGTCGTGACGTGCGCATTGATGAAGATGTTAGGATAGGTGAAGATGTGGATTTTAAGGGAACGGTGATTATTGGAAAAAACACTACTATAGGTGACAGATGTAAGATCCAGAGGTCATCTGTAGGAAACAACTGTGTCATAGAGCAGGGTGCCGAAATAATTGATTCAATTATATGGGACAACGTGTATATAAAGAGGGGTGCAAGAGTGAAAGGTGCAGTTTTAATGAATGGGGTTAGTGTGTTGGAAGAGGCTGAAATAAATGAAGGAGCCGTGATTGCCGATGAATGCATTATTGGGAGAAAGGCCGTGGTCAGAGAAAATGTGAAAATCTGGCCCCGTAAGATTGTTGAAGATTCGGCGGTGGTGATTTCAAATGTGGTGTGGGGTGAAAAATGGAAAAGATCACTCTTTCAAGGTTCAAAAATTACGGGTTTAACAAATGTTGAACTTACGCCCGAGATGTGCGCAAAACTCGGTTCCGCATACGGATCGTTATTGCCCAGAAACTCGTGGGTTATTCTTGGAAGAGATGCCAGCCCCTCAGCGCGTAATTTACGGCGTGCTTTCATTGGTGGGCTTGGTGCCAGTGGTGTCAATATCAAGGATGCCCAGATGATTCCCTTACCCATTCTTAGGTTCAAGTTAAGCACCTTTGGAGAAATTGGCGGGGTCTATTTTAGACAGGCACCAGATGATCCTCCTTCAACGGACATTATCTTTTTAGATTCTAATGCCTTTCATATTTCACCCGATTTTGCTAAATCCATTGAGAGGGTTTTCTACCGTGAAGATTTCAGAAGGGCTCATTACAGTGAGGCAGGGCAAATAGTAGTTGAAAGTAGGATCTTTGAATTTTACAGAGAATCCTATCTAAAGTCACTCAATCTAAATGTGTTAAAAGAGGCACCATTGAAAGTGGTTTTTGATTACGCCTACGGAGTATTGGCTGACTTTTTCCCGTATATCGTTAATGAATTTCTTGTAGAATACATAAGCCTAAATGCTCACGTTGACGTTGAGCGGAAGTCTAAGAATCAAGAGGATCTTAAACGTTCCTTGGAGAGGATTTCTCATTTGATTACTAATATGAATTATGATCTTGGTGTCTATTTCTATCCCGGAGGAGAAAAACTTGCCCTTATTGATTCCGATGGCAAAGTTTGGAGTGGCGTTGACCTACTTGTCTTTGTCGTATTTCTTGTAATTAATGCAGGCCTGAAGGGAACCATTCTCCTTCCACCTTTTGTTCCTGATGAAGTTGTCAGAGTTTGTGAGAATAGCGGTGAAAACGTTAAGTTTATCCAGTCTTCTCTGCGAATAGCAGAAATAGAAGCTGGAAAACATGATGTTATTTTTGCTGGTACTGGAGAAGGACATTTGATATTCCCTGAACTCCACAGCGTTTCAGACCCAATGTTTGCTTTTGGAAAAATCCTTGAGATAATAGCGTCTTCCAAGATCAATGTCAAAGAACTATCAAGAAGTATTCCTTCCTATGAGATTTACCACGAAAGGGTACCTTGTTCCCTCGAGAAAAAGGGAACGGTAATGAGGGAAATTGCGGAGTCTATAAAGGGTGAGGATGTTTCCTTTGTTGATGGAATAAAGATATTTAAAGAGAACGGTTGGATTTTAATAAGGCCTGAGGAATACCATCCATCCATCAGCGTGTATGCTCAATTTAAGAATAGGGAAGAATTCGAAAAAGTTTTAAAGATTTACAAAAGGATAATTGAGGAAGCCAGGGAAGCATGAGAGTTTTATTTCTTTGGCACATGCACCAGCCAGCCTATTTCGTAAATGAAAATGGTAGAAGGGTTTATTACCTACCCTGGGTTATTCAACATGCTCTCAGAGAGTACTATGAGATGCCTTATATTCTCTCTAAATTTAATGAAGTTAAGGTTACTTTTAACTTAGTTCCTGTCCTTGTTGAGCAGCTTATGGATTATGCGGAAGGGCGGGCTGAATGCAAATTCATAAACCTCGCATTGAAACCTGCCGATTCTTTAACTGAAGAGGAAGTTAAATTCATTCTATTCCACTTCTTCAATGTGAGCGAGAAGACGAGGATTAGGCCCTTCCCTCGCTATTATTATCTCTTGAGAAAAAGGGGTAAACCTTACGAAATTGAATCTCGCTGGAAATACTTCACCCTTCAGGATTTAAGAGATTTAAAATTTTACTGGCTTTTCAGTGGAATAAGTCCATTTATTATTGAAAGTCACCCCGTTCTCAGGGAGTTGAAAGAAAAAGGGCATAAATATACCGATGAAGATGTTAGGATTCTTTACAGTGAGATGCTCCCTCTTATCGGAAAGACCGTAGGACTATACAAGGAGTTATACGATTCCGGGCGCATAGAAATATCAGCAACCCCCTATTACCATCCCATTTTACCTGTAATTTATGATTCCAGGAATGCAGAAATTTCAAATCCCTATACCCGTAGGCCTGATTTTTCTTTTTCTGAACCTGAGAATGCGAGGAAGCACGTGGCTAAGGCTATTCAATTTATGAAAGAAAAATTAAACGTGGAAGTTCAGGGAATGTGGCCTGCAGAGGGTTCAGTCTCAATGGACACCATACAAATTTATAAGGAACACGGGATAAAATGGATTGCAACCGATGAAGAAATTCTTTTCAAATCTTTAAAAACCTATGATCGGGAGAAGATTTATAAGCCTTATACAATTAACGGATTGAGAATTTTCTTTAGGGATCGAGTACTTTCAGACAAAATAGGCTTTGAATATACACAGAGAGGAGAGGTGGAGTCCGCTCTCGATCTTTTTGAGCGGTTGAGGGAACTCTCAAAGGTTGAAAACAGGGTGGTCTCAATTATCCTTGATGGTGAAAATCCTTGGGACAATTATCCCAATGGCGGGCAAAAGTTTCTTGAAACTTTGTACGGACTTCTTTATAAATGCACAAAAATAAAAACCGC
>JASEFR010000003.1:83903-97159 GCA_030019025.1 bacterium | reverse complement strand
TTTTAATCATGCTTGGCGATAAAGGTAAATTTTCATTTTCTTTTGAAAACAGCTGAGTGGTGGAAAAGACAATATTACTTGCGGAATCAAAAATAACAATCCTCGACAAATCCGGTATAGAATTGAGTATATGGTTGATTTTTTCTGCAAATCGCAAAGGGTTAGTTGAGAAATTCTCAGTATAAGTCTCTGAAATTTCTTTGAAAGTCAGTTGTACGAAGGACAAGGCGCTTTTCCTTGTGTTTTGAATAAAATATCTATTGGCAAGAAAGAGCATTATAGCGACGAGTAGGGCATAAAGCACAGAAAAAGTGAGGCCAAAGGAAGAGAGAAGTTTTGTTCTTATGGATCGGTACTTCATTTACGTTTTATTTTGCTTAAATATATCCGACCATCAATTGACGGTATCCATTCAATATCATTCTTAACCCCAAAATAAGTACGCTCAAAAGTTATTGGACAAAAAGGTAAATCCCGTAAGATCAATTTGATTGCCTTTTCTATCTTTTGTTTCCTAACCTTGGACTCAGCTGTTTTCATTGCCGTTTCAATCAAGTCGTCCACTAATTCATTAAAGTAAGAAGCTCTGTTAGAAGTCCCAAAAGTTGCACCTTCCTTAGGACTATGATAGTAGTTTGCTAAATGTGAGATGCCGATACGACTCCCAAAAACCACAGCGGCAAGATAGAACTGAAATCTTTTGGATTTTACATTCTCCCAGAATTCAAGTGAAGGCAAAGGTTTCCCAATTACATTCAAGCCTGCCTCTCTCAACTGGGCAACAATCCTGTCACCTAATGGCTTTACAGCAAAACCATAAAGTAAAACGTATGGAGTTTCTCTATTATACTTTTGAAATATTTTTCTTGCACTATCTCTGTCATATTTTAGAGGCGGTAGGTTATCTATGTGCTCAACTATACTTAATGGAAATATTTGATTTGCAGGTGTTGCCAAACCCTTGTAATAATTTCTCACGATTTCACTTCTATTTATTGCCATGGAGACAGCGTGACGGAACTCAGTTTGATCAAAGGGAGACAGTTTAAAGTTGAAGGTAATGCCCCTCACCGACGATTCAGGAGTATAGACGAGTTTACCATATTTTGTTATCGTATCGGTAAGGTCTAAAGGCACATAATCAATGATATCCACTTCCCGATTAATAAATTTTCTTAGCCGCTCCTGCTGGTCCTCAACAAATACAAATTTTGCTTCTTTGAAATAGGGTTTTTTTTCCCAGTATTTTTGCCAACTTTCTACTATGATAGAATTTTCATCTGATGATACAATTCTATAAGGTCCCGTACCACATGGTAAACCAGTGTCAGGATCAAACCCTTCGGGGATAATAAAATAGTTTAATATATCCACCAGAAGGTATTCATATGGAAACTTCGTTTTAAAAACTACAACTGAATCATTTAAAGCGTAAATAGTATCAACAAACACTTCATGCCCGAGAAAATCGGTCTTATCGAGTTTTGTCGGATAGTAAAAAGAATAAACAACATCATTAGCAGTGAGGTTTTTCCCATTGTGGAATTTTACCCCCTTTCTGAGGTAAAACAGCCAAGTAGTCTCGTCTTTTTCCTCCCAATATCTAGCAAGGATCGGTCGCAAATTATAGGTTTCATCCTCTGCTATAAGAGGCTCATAGATGTTACATAGAATTGTTGAAATAGCTAACTCTTTATATTTAAGTGGATTCAGAGTTCGCGGTGTGGAAGCAAGGGCAATTACTATTCTCCTTTGTAAAGGATTACACCCCATTAAAAATAGGCTTACCAAAACCACTAAAACTTCCAATCTTTTCATAGAATAAATTTTAATTCAGTTTCTACCTGGTTTCAACTATTCTATTAATTGCTGATGTTTCTACAACAAAAAGAATTCAAATTGTAATTCTTTCAGGTCTTCCATATAATTTAAACGGTGTAAAAAGGAGAGAAGATATGAAAGTTTTGTTTGCGTCCTCAGAAATTGATCCTTTAGCAAAGACAGGTGGGCTTGCAGACGTATCCTCCTCTTTACCAAAAGCCCTGAAAAAGGCAGGGATTGAAATATTCTTGATTATGCCCTACTATAAGAAATTTGTCTCGAAAAGTGGAGCCAATGTAATTCCAACTGATTACTTAATAGCAGTAGACATTGACACCGAAAAAATTCCCTCGAGAATTTATAGAACAGAACTTCACGGCGTTGAAGTCTTCTTAGTAGAAAACGATAAGTTATATGACAGAGAGCAATTATACGGAACCCCAGAGGGCGATTATCCAGATAACTGGAAAAGGTTTGGCTATTTTGCATATGTAATTCTTGAATTTGCAAAACTACTGGGAAATGTTGATTTAATTCATATCAATGACTGGCAGACCGGACTTGTTCCTCTACTAAAATTGAGAAAATATCCTGAATTAAAGGACACTAAAACAATAATTACTATACATAACTTAGCTTACCAGGGGCTTTTTGAAAAGGAAATTCTCCCTAAGCTTGGTATCGGAATGGAAGATTTTACCATGGAAGGTTTGGAATATTATGGAAAAGTTAACTTTTTGAAAGGTGGAATCGTATATTCCGATTTTATAACCACGGTAAGCCCCACATATGCCGAAGAAATTCAAACGCCGGAATTCGGTTATGGTCTTGAGGGCATTCTCAGAAAAAGGAAAGATTACATCAAAGGGATACTAAATGGAATTGATTATGAAGTATGGAATCCATCAACTGATAAAGAATTGTATGAAAATTTCAGCAGGGAGAATATCCTTGAAGGGAAAGCAGCGAATAAGAAAAAACTTTTAGAAGAAACGGGTCTTAAAGGTCTGGAAAAACCTCTTTTTGGAATTGTATCCAGACTTGCTGAGCAAAAAGGATTTGATCTATTTCCACCAATAATTGAAGAAATAGCAAAAAGGGGCATAAATTTGGTGGTCCTTGGTGCAGGTGATAAGGTGTATCAGGACATGTTCATTAACATCGCTGAGCAATACAAAAACATATTTGTTAAGATAGGCTTCGACCCAGTACTGGCGAAAAGGATATATGCTTCTTCTGACTTTTTCCTTATGCCTTCTAAATATGAGCCCTGTGGTTTGGGACAATTGATAGCAATGAGATATGGCACCATACCCGTTGTAAGAGCAACAGGTGGTTTGAGGGATACCGTAAAGGATATCGATGAAGGCGGATATGGAATTGTATTTAAAGAATACAAATCTTCTGAATTACTTAATGCAATAGACCGGGCAATAAATTTCTATTATGATAAGTTGGCCTTTAACAAAGCAGTTCACTACGTTTCAGCTCTTGATTTTTCCTGGGAAAGCTCAGCAAAAGAGTATATCAAATTATATGAGAAAGTGAAACATGGTTAAATATATTTTCATAACAGGTGGCGTTGTATCAGGCTTAGGTAAGGGAATTACAACGGCATCCATTGGCATGCTTCTTAAATCAAGAGGATTTAGGGTTCAACCCCTAAAATTTGACCCATATTTAAATGTAGACCCCGGAACCATGAGCCCCTTTCAACACGGTGAAGTATTTGTAACGGAGGACGGTGCAGAAACCGACTTAGACCTGGGGCATTACGAAAGATTTCTTGACGAAAACTTATCAAGAGAAAATAATGTTACAGCGGGACAGTTATATTACTCAATAATAGAAAACGAGCGAGAAGGGAAGTATCTTGGCGGAACCGTTCAAGTTGTTCCTCACCTTACAGACGAGATTAAAAAAAGAATTAAAAAATTAGCCACAGAAGGGGTCGATATAGTTATTGTTGAAATAGGAGGCACGGTTGGAGATATTGAAAGTCTTCCATTTCTTGAAGCAATAAGGCAAATGAGACTGGAAGAAGGCTCTTATAACACCCTTTTTGTTCACGTAACTCTCGTGCCGTTTCTCAAGGCTTCAGAAGAACTCAAAACAAAACCCACTCAACATAGTGTTCAAAAATTGAGAGAGATAGGAATTCAACCCGATATAATAATCTGCCGAACTGAAAAACCATTAGGAGAAGATGTGGTTAAGAAGATTGCCCTATTTTCAAATGTACCAGAAAAAGATGTTATAGAAGCCAGAGATACTGAGACAATATACGAAGTCCCCATAATGCTTTACAATCAAAATTTAGACTTAGAAATAATGTCAAAACTTCACTTACGAGGTAAAGAGCCTGACCTTAAAAAATGGATTGATTTTATTAAAAATTTTGAACAGCCAGCTGAAGAGGTTACTCTCGCTTTTATTGGAAAATATGTCAAATTAAAAGATGCGTATAAATCAATCATTGAAGCATTGAATCATGCATCATCTTACCTGAGAACTCGAGTGAATACAATCTTTATTGAATCGGAAGATCTTGAAAGGGGTAGTCCCGACATAATATTTTCGGGTGTGAATGGCATTCTTGTAGGGCCTGGTTTCGGTGAGAGGGGAATCGAAGGAAAAATCGTAGCTGCAAAGTTTGCGAGAGAGCGAAAAATCCCATATTTTGGGATATGCCTTGGTATGCAAATTGCGGTTATTGAATTTGCTCGCAATGTTTTGAACCTTAATAAAGCCCATTCGACCGAATTTGATCCCCATACCCCATACCCTGTGATTACTATTTTACCAGATAAAAGCAATACCACTGCTATGGGTGGGACTTTAAGACGCGGAGCTTACCCCTGCATAATCAAGGAAAACACGCTCGCTCACAAAATTTATAACACCAGAGAAATCTATGAAAGGCATCGACACAGGTACGAATTTAATCCCGAATACCTTGACATTTTTGAAAAGGGTGGCTTTATTCCTTCTGGGATTTCTCCAGATGGAAGGCTGGTTGAAATTTTTGAATACAAAGAACACCCATTTTTCATAGGGGTCCAGTTCCACCCAGAATTTAAGTCGAGACCTTTACGACCCCATCCAATATTTTTAAAATTTGTTGAAGCAATGAAGAAACATAAGGGAGGTTTACTATGAGACCTTGGGCATTAATACTTGGTGCTTCCAGCGGATTTGGAAAGGCAACCGCCCTCGAATTTTCAAAAAGGGGTGTAAATATAATAGGCATTCACTTAGATAGAAAACAGACAATGAAAGAGGTTGAAGAGCTTATCTCACGAATAGAGAAAAACGGCACAATTGCTAAATTCTACAACATAAACGCTGCAGATCATGAATCAATGAATAAAGTACTTGACGATGTTAAGAGCTTTTTTGAAAACGAGCAAAAGGGCGACCATATAAAGGTTCTGATGCATTCCCTCGCCTTCGGGACTCTGAAAAAGTTCATAGCTGAAGATGAGACAGAAATGATAAATAAAAATCAGCTGGAGATGACCCTTGATGTAATGGCAAACACTTTAGTTTATTGGGTTCAGGGTTGTTTCAAAAGAAAACTCTTTGGGCCTAATGCTCGGATCTTTGCTATGACTAGCTCAGGTGATCAAAGGGTGATGCCATATTATGGAGCAGTCTCAGCAGCAAAGGCTGCCATTGAGTCTTATATCAGACAGCTTGCCCTTGAGCTTGCTCCCTACGGAATAACCGCAAATTCAATTAAGGCCGGAGTTACTGATACTCCTGCATTGAGAAAAATTCCCGGGCACGAGGAACTAATAGAACTTGCCTTGAAGAAGAATCCCAATAAGAGGTTAACGACGCCTGAAGACGTTGCTAAGGCAATCGTTGCTCTCAGCAATGAGGACCTCTACTGGATGACAGGTAATGTAATTAACGTAGATGGAGGAGAGGATATCACCGGTTGAATATACCCACTTTTGTTCTTCTAACTTTACAAAATCTCCAAGTGGATTTTATTAAAGTAAAATTTGAAGTGGAAATTCCTCCTTTTACTCCACAAAATTCGCAGATTTATATTGCTGGAAATTTTAATGGATGGAACCCTGGAGACCCAAAGTTTATTCTTAAAGAGGAAGATAAAAATAGATACACAATCACTTTGGAATTCCCTGCTGGTGAAAAGATTGAATATAAGATAACCAGGGGCTCATGGGATTATGTGGAAAAGGGAGAAAGAGGCGAGGAGATACCCAACAGAAGTCTAAAGGCTTTTAAGGATACCACAGTAAAAATCAAAGTGTACAACTGGCGAGATTTCGTTGAAACCATTAAAACTAAAAAACACACTATTGCTGGTAATGTAAGAACTTTTACATTACCATCCAGGTACCTAAAATATTACAATCCGAGAAAAATATGGGTCTACCTTCCACCAGACTACGATACATCTGGTAAAAATTATCCCGTTCTTTATATGCACGATGGACAAAATCTTTTTGACGAGGCTGAATCTTTTGCTGGAGAATGGAGAGTAGATGAAACCCTTGAATTAATGCACAAAGAAAGCAATTTTGGGTTAATAGTGGTGGGTGTAGAAAATGCAAAGGAACACAGAATGGACGAATACAGCCCTTTCTTTAATCAACAATATAAGCATGGAGGTGAAGCTGACCTATATCTGAAATTTATTGTTGAAGAACTAAAGCCTTACATTGATTCAACGTATAGAACATTAAAGGATGACGCAGCTTTGCTTGGTTCTTCCTTGGGAGGCTTAATATCAATCTACGCTGGATTTAAATACCCTGAAACTTTTAAAAAAGTTGGTTCGATGAGTGGAGCATTCTGGTTTAATCCGGAAATTGTCGAACTAATAAAATCAGCAAAGAAAGCTCCGGAAAAAATTTATATTGATTATGGAAAACGCGAAAGCGAAGATCCTTTGAAATACGTTGAACAGAATGAAAAAGTGATAAAAACAATTAAAGGGAAAAAGTCACTTAAAATAGAGAATATTCTCGTGGTTGTTGACGAGGAGGGAATCCACCATGAGTCGGCCTGGGGTCGAAGGTTAAAGAGCGCAATTGAATTTCTTTTCAAAAATTGAATTTTTGAAAAGCCTTATTTGATAGTAAGGCCTAAATCCTTTAAAATTCTATAACTATGAAATGGAGTAGAGCGTTTATACCTACTTTAAAAGAAAATCCGAAAGAAGCGGAGACACCTTCGCATAGGCTTCTTTTAAGAGGTGGTTTTATTACTCAACACCAATCTGGAGTTTACACGTTTCTACCGCTTGGCTGGCGAGTAATGCTCAAGATACAGAAGATCATTAGAGAAGAAATGGACGCTATTGGCGCACAGGAGCTATTAATGCCAGCACTTACAGCTGGCGATGTATGGAAACTATCCGGAAGATGGGAAAGTTTCGGGAAAGACATGTTTAAATTAAAAGATCGAAAAGGAAAAGATATAGCATTAGCACCCACACATGAAGAGATAATCAGCTTACTAGCTAAAGATTACACTCGTTCTTATAGAGATTTACCTCAAATATGGTATCAACTTCAAACAAAATTCAGAGATGAGCCTCGTCCTCGGGGTGGGATTTTAAGAGTCAGAGAATTCATAATGAAAGATTCATACAGTTTTGATAAAGATTGGGAAGGTTTGGAAATTAGTTATCAGAAACATAAAGAAGCCTATTCAAAAATTTTCAAGAGATGCGGTTTAAAGTTTGTTGTCGTTGAAGCCTCTTCCGGTTTAATGGGTGGTAAAAAGTCTGAAGAATTTATGGTCATTACAGAGACGGGGGAAGATGCCATTGTTGTATGCGAAAGTTGCGGATATCATGCCAATGTTGAGGTTGCGAAAGCAAAGTTTCCTGTAAACAGTAAAACAGGCCCATTTAACACAAGGGAAGTTGTCCACACACCAAATGTAAAAAGTGTGGAAGAAGTAGCATCTTTTCTGGGCGTAGAGCCTTCTCTTATAGTTAAAAGTATTTTATTTAGCAATTCAGAAGGGAAAACTATCCTTGTTTTAATCAGGGGAGACTATGAAATTAATGAAAATAAATTGAGACAAATAATTGGAGATGACTATGTACTGGCTTCTCCCGAATACGTTGCCCAAAAATTCGGTGTGGAGGTGGGATTTGTAGGTCCTATTGGAATTGAAGTAGATAAAATAATAGCAGATGAAAGCATCAAATTCATTGACAACTTTGTGGTTGGTGCAAACACAAGTGACCACCACATGGTCGGTGTTAAACTCTCAGACTTGAAGATCGAGGAGTTCGCAGATGTGAGAATTGTTAGGGACGGAGACTTCTGCGAAAAATGTGGCGCGCCATTAAAGGTCAAAAATGCTCTTGAAGTTGGCCATATATTCCAGTTAGGCACCAGGTACTCCGATAGTTTGGACGTTAAATACGCTGATACCGATGGAACACTCAAACCAATAGTAATGGGAAGTTATGGCATAGGTGTCGGAAGAATAATGGCTGCTGCTGTGGAGCTTTACCATGATGAAAAGGGTATAATATGGCCATACTCAATTGCGCCTTATCATGTTAATATAGTTGAGATAAATTCTAATAAAACTGCAGAAACTACAGAAAAAATTTATTCAGAACTAATATCGGCTAACTTTGAGACTTTATGGGATGACAGAAATGTCTCTGCAGGGGTAAAATTCAAAGACGCAGAATTGATTGGAATACCAATCAATATTGTTATAAGCGAAAATAACCTGAAAAGAGGAGAGGTTGAAATACAGCTTAGAAAAGACGCCTCTAAATATAACATTAAATTAGAGACCTTAATAGAGAGCTTGGAAAGTGTGGTGGGGGATAAAGGGTTATGAAAGACGAAGGCACAAAGAAAATAGAGGAGAAGGTAATAAGCATAGTAGAAAAATTGATAAAAAATACCGATTTCATCCTTGTTGATGTCTCATTAAAAGGTGTAGGTGGAAGAAAAAAGCTTGAAATAGCCTTGGATAAACCAGGTGGAATAACCCTGGATGACTGTGAGAAAATTTCCAACGAAATTTCTCTTATCCTTGATGCCGAAGATTTTATACAGGGCCCATACATTTTAGAGGTTACAAGTCCTGGACTTGACAGAATTTTGAAAACAGACAGAGAACTCAATTGGGGTAAAGGAAAAAAAGTAATCGTTTATACTGAAAGTCGCGAATATAAAGGTATTTTGAAAGATTTTGACTCGGAAGCAATTTTCATCGAGCCAGAATTAAAAATTTCGAGAAAAGAGGTTAAAAAAATTAAACTTGACGAGGTGTAAGATGCAGGGAAAAGAGAACATAGAACAATTGATTCTTCAAATTGCATCAAGCAGAAAGTTGCCAAAGGAGTTTGTTATAGATAAGTTCAAGGAAGCTGTTACCGAAGTTCTGAAAAAGAAAAAGGGACCTAATTTTGTTTTCAAAGTAAACTACGAACCGAGAGAAGGTTTTTCAATCTCGATAGAAAAAACTGTGAAAGAAAAGGTATCAGACCCCTCTACAGAAATTAGCCTCGAAGAAGCAAAGCAAATAAATCCCGATGTTAAACCTGGACAGAAAATCGAAGTAGAGGAAGACTTTAAAACAATTGGTAAGCGATACATTAACCTTATCTCAGAAACCTTTTTGAGGAAACTCACCGAGGAAACAAAAAGAAAGGAATATGAAATCCTGTCGAAGAAAATTGGGGAGAAAGTTGAAGGCAACGTGCTCAGAATTGAAAGAGATGAAATTGTAGTTAGTCTTGGAAATGTGGAGGCATCGCTACCTTTCACTGAACTTCTTCCAGGCGACAAAGCAATGAATCTCCGAAATGTAAAGAGAGTAAAAGCAGTAATTTTAGAAGTACAGGATTGGAAAGAGAAAAAAGATAAAAAGAGATACACCTCACCTATTATACTATCCAGAACTCATCCAAACTTTTTAAGGAAATTATTGGAAGATGAAATACCAGACATAGCTACCGGCCTTATTGAGATAAAGCAAATAGCACGTATACCAGGAAGAAGGGCCAAGGTATCCGTAAAGCCCAAAAAACCCGAAAACATTGATATAGGTTCAATTATTGGAATTAAAGGACAAATCATAAAATCCATCAGCGAAGAACTGGGTGGTGAAAAAATTGATATAATAAGATACAGTGAAAACCCTTATAAACATGTCGCCAATGCTCTCTCTCCTGCAAAAGAAATACTGTGCGTTTTTGACGAAGATGATAAATACATAGCCATAGTTCCCGATTCGGAATTACCTGTGGCAAAAGGAGAAGATGCCATAAATGCAATTCTTGCATCAAAGCTGGTAGGTAAAGAAGTCCTGGTTTATCCTTTGAAAGAGTTTGATAAAGTCAAACCCAAAAAAGGCGTTACCATCCTTGAGCTTGTTGATGAGGTCCCCTCCAGTGTCATTTCAACTCTTAGAGAAGCAGGGCTCTATTACTTCAAGGATTTAAAGTCATTACCAACCCTCTCAGAACTAAAGAGGCTCGGCTTCAGGGAAGATCAAGCTATAAAATTACTGGAAATCCTTGAAACAAAAATAGCAGAAAAGGAGAAAGATGGAGAATAAGGATCCTAAAAAAGTTGGTGATTTAGCAAAAGAGCTGGATTTATCAGCAAAGACAATCATTTCAATTCTTAATGAAATGAATTTTAATGTCAGTTCACCCCGCGATTTTCTAACTCCAGAAATGGAAAATGCAGTAAGAGAATACCTCCAAAGGGAAAAAGAAGAAGCTCAAAAGGAACTCGAGAGAAAAAAACAAATTTGGGGGGAAGAAGAACAAAAGCCACAACCCTCAAGGAAAAAGTACACTCAAAATACCCGATCTCAGATTAAACCAGAAGAAAAGATTAAAGAAACCATGGCAAAGATGACGAAGAGGCACGAAAAACCCAAGAAAAAACCCTCTGAAACTCTTGAAGAACTAAAAGAACAAGCTCCCAAAAAACTCGTTCTTTACAGTAAATCTATTACCGTGGGAGAGCTGGCAAAAATGCTTGGAGTTCCCCCTGCAGAGATTATTCAAAAACTTTTTACTATGGGCATGATGGTGACAATTAATCACACACTGGACGAGGACACAATACACATAATTGCTGACGAATATGGATACCAAGTGGAATTTCACGAACATAAAAGTGTCGAAGAGATTTCAGAGGAAGAGCTTACCGAGGAGAGGCCTCCGGTTGTTGCAGTAATGGGTCACGTCGACCACGGGAAAACAACACTCCTTGACTACATAAGACATACAAACGTCGCAGATAAAGAAGTTGGGAAGATTACACAGCACATTGGAGCATATCAAATCGAATACCAAGGTAAAAGGATAACGTTTTTGGATACACCCGGACATGAAGCCTTTTCGGCAATGAGGGCAAGAGGTGCCCAAGTTACGGACATCGTAATACTTGTTGTTTCGGCCGTGGAGGGGGTCAAAGAACAGACGATTGAAGCTATTAACCATGCACGAAGTGCAAGAGTACCGATAATAGTTGCTATCAATAAAATCGACCTGCCTAACGCAGATCCTGAAAGAGTTAGAAGGGAACTAACCCAGTTTGGCCTAATACCGGAAGAATGGGGTGGCGATACTTTGATGGTTGAGATATCTGCAAAAACCGGTAAGAATGTAGATGAACTTCTGCTTGGTATCCTTTTAAAAGCCGAAGAATTAAAACTAAGGTCTACTTCAAAAGGTCCAGCGAGAGGGGTTATCATTGAGTCACTTGTAGATAAGGGAAAAGGTCCCTTAGCTACGGTACTTGTGCAAAAAGGAACTTTGAAGATTAGAGACTTTTTTGTAGCTGGTTTAACTTACGGAAGAGTTAGGTCGCTCTTCAACGAATGGGGTGAAAAGGTGGAAGAAGCAGGTCCATCAGTTCCCGTTCAAGTACAGGGCTTCGAAGAATTACCACAAGCAGGTGATATCTTTGAGGTTGTATCCAGTGACGACGAAGCTAAAAGAATAGCCGAGGAGAGGAAAAAACTTAAGAAAGAACAAATACAAAGAGGAGAATATACTCTCATCTTAAAATCAATCCAGGAAAGAATTAGAGCAGGCGAGCTGAAGGAATTACCATTGGTTATAAAAGCGGATTGTTACGGTTCCGTTGAAGCCATACAAGATAGCTTGTCAAAAATGTCTGTGAAGGACGTCAAACCAGAAATAATTTTTGCTGGGGTAGGTGCTGTAACAGAAAATGATGTTGAACTTGCTCACACTGCACAGGGTGTAGTAATTGGGTTTAATACAACGACTGACCCGAGAGCAAAACAAAAAGCAAAAGAACTCGGTGTCACGATAAAGACAACTCGATTAATTTATGAACTGCTTGAAGATGTGGAAAAAATGCTCAAAGGGTTGATTGAACCTGTCACAAAAGAGGTTGTAATGGGCAAGGCAGAGGTGCGAAGATTATTTAGAATTGCTAAGATTGGGGTCGTTGCAGGGTGCTACGTGATAGACGGGATCATTCAGAGAAACGCAAAAGTCAGGGTACTGAGAGATGGAGAAGTTATATACGATGGAAAAATTGCGAGCCTTAAAAGATTTCAGGAGGATGTTAAAGAGGTTCAAAGCGGTTTTGAATGCGGAATCAAGATTGAAGGTTTTGATAAAATTAAAGAGGGTGATATCATCGAATGTTACACGGTGGAGCAAATTTTTGAGTTCTAAAAATGTTAGTAGGAATTCTGGTCGTGGATCTTTATTTACCTACATGCAACTCACTTAAAGAAAAGAGAAGTATTCTTAAACGTTTGAAAGACCGAGTTCGCAATAATTTCAATGTTTCTATCTCAGAAATTGATGACCATGATGTGTGGAGGAGAGCACAGTTAGGTATTGCCTGCATATCAAACAATGGAAAAGATGCTAATCAACTTCTTAATAGAGTAGTATATTTCATTGAATCTGAGGCCGTTGCGGAAATTCTTGATTACAAAATAAATTTCGTATGAAAGAAGCAAAGCTCAAAATTAGAAACAAATTAGGAATACATGCAAGACCAGCCATGCTCTTTGCACAAACCGCTAATCAATTCGAATGTGATGTGTATGTAACCAAGGACGATGTTGAAGCTAACGGAAAAAGTGTATTAGGACTTATGATGCTTGTGGCGCCTCAGGGCTCAGAAATAACCATAAGATGCGAAGGGACAGATGAAGAAGAGGCTATAAAAGCGTTGTCTAAGATCGTTGAGGAAGGATTCGGTGAAGAGTAGTCAGGAATTAAAACTCAAAGGTATACCTATATCCCCTGGTATCTTGATAGGACCAGTAAGGGTAATAAGGAAAGAAAAAATAAAAATTAAGGAAAAAATCCTCAAAAGTGAGGGAGAAATAGAAGAAGAAATTCAGAAATTTCTTACCGGTGTTGAAGAATTAAAAAGAATTCTCCTGGATCTTAAGAAAGAAACACAGGA